>JBDROI010000034.1:0-8586 GCA_043810245.1 Microcaldota archaeon | reverse complement strand
TAGGGTCTGAAGTATAGCCGCTGTTGAAGTCGTAGTTGAGCTCCTTCTTTATGCTTTCGATTGCAGAGTCGCGCGCGGTTTTTGCGAGAATGGAGGCGGCTGAAACAATTGGGTATTTTGCATCTGCCTTGTGGTCGCTGACTATTTTTGCGCTTCCTTTGTAGTATTTTGTTATGCGCTTTGTGAAGCGCTCCTTTACAGTGTCTGGCGAGTCAACATAGATTGCTGAGATTTTGTCTTTCTCGAGGCTTGTGAGCGCTTCGCCGATTTTCATTGCCTCTATTTCGTTGAGCGAGTATGTGTTCATTAATTCGTTGAGCTCGCGGGCAGTGATTGAAATGAGTGAGAATTTGCAGATTTTTTCTATCATTGGTTTAAGCTCTTCGCGGCGCGAGGGAGAAAGCTCTTTCGAGTCTTTTGCGCCCATTTTTTTTAGCTTTTGCTCGTCTTCCTTTTTGCAGTAGGCGATGCAGAGAACGAGAGGGCCTATGACGCACCCCCTCCCAGCTTCATCTGCACCTGCAATTAGCACCATGGAAATAGATTGGAAAGAAGAGAATAAAAAGAGTGGCTTGGTTTTTAGCTCACGCTGAAAGTTCTGAAAAATGAATGAAAAGTAGAAAGCAGGCGCGCTTTAACCGCTGACTGCGCCTTTCTTGTCGATTATAACGTGGTCAGAAACCGCAAGAACTGCATTGTATGGAACAAGAAGCGTTCCGTCGCCTTCCTTCTTCATTCTCATTGCGGAGGTGTTGTCGGGGTTGGGGTCGATAATAAGGGACTCCATTTTGCCGGTTACCTCGTTGACATAAATATCCACAAGCTTTCCAAGCTCTTCTCCATCGTTTGTTATTATTTTCTTCCCCGCGAGCTGCTTTGCAATAGCGAATTTACCCATAAATACCACCTTGTTAGAGGAAGATTAGTGAAAACTGATTTAAATATCTTTCGTGCGCGCTACGGAGTTGAGAAATTCGCAGATTGTGCGTTCAAGGTTTTCCTCGTTGTATTGCTTTGTTTTTACGCGCGGATTTCCGCAAACCATGGCTGAAACGCGCTGTGAGCTTTCTGGAAAGAGGCATAAAATAGGGATTCCTCGCTGAGCCGCGTGCTCAACTTCAACGCCTACGCCCAAGCTTGGCTCAGAGATTTCTGCAACCAAGCATTCTGCTTCGTCAACCCAGGTTATGTCGCGCGCGTAGATTTCACTGTGCGTCTTGGTGCACTCGAAATCGTGGACGTTGTCCATAACAACATGCTCGGAAAGAACGTGCGCTCCATTGTTTTTTAGAATTTGGACTATGCGCTTGCTGTTTGGAAGATTTTTTCTTGCGCCCAAAATAGCTGAAGAGAAATAAACTTTCATGAAAATCACTGAGCTAGGGTTGTTCCCATTCAATTTCGTAGTACTCGTATTTGCTTCCTGGAAGCTCGAGTCTGCGCACGCGGTAGTAGGTTACACTGGTTTCTCTGTCTGCGATTGCAAGAATGAGCTCCAAGCCAATGTCGCGCGCCTGCGCTATTGCGTCTGCGAGCTCTGCTCCGCCAATGTATTCTTCTTCGCTGAGCGAGAACATGAGGAACTTTGGTTTGTCTTCTTTTGGATTTTGAATTCCGCCTTTCTTTCTGTGGTAGAGGAGGAAGTCGAGTTCTGCTTTTTTTGCGTTGCGCTTTCTTCCAGGAATTGCAAGAATGAATGTTTTTTTGACGCTGTGCGCCACGCGTATTGCGCGCGCCCATTCTGAAATAATCATCTTGGAATTGCGCGGGAAAACGTGAATCACGTGTTTTGAGTGAATCCACTCGTCGCCTTCGCGCGTTGGAGAAGCGCCTGGGAAGTAAAGGCGGAAATGGGTTCCAAACTTGAACCCTGTTTTTAGAATGAAGCCGCGCAGGCGCCAGTCTTCGTAAACTTCGTACATGGCAGAGAAGTCGGGGCGCCGCTTCTTTGCGAACTCGATTACACTTTTCTGCGTTGAGTTTTTGAGCTTTAATCCGCAGTGCTTCATCATGAAAAGAGTTTCGTAAACGTCAAGCTTTCCCAGTTTGCCACGCTGGTCTGCCTTGTAGCTTCCAAACTGCCCAAGCCAATAGTTTGAGTAGAGCTCTTTTCCGAGAACTTCGTCGTCTATTATTGTGACCAAGTCTTCTTGGAAGAACATTCCGTTGATTTCGTATTTTGGCGCCTTGAATTTTCCGGACGGGTAGCGCTTAACTGAGTTTTTTCCGTAAGGCCCGTCTAGTTCGGAGATTGGGCGCGCAATCAACCCGCGGTCTCGCCAGTCTTTGTACGTGAAGTAGCGCGCCATGAGCTTTGGAATTGGAAAATGCTGTGCGACATCGTTGAACTTTAGAATGTTGCTTGCTGAGTCGATGCAGCGCGCGTTCCTTATGTCAATTAGGTAGAGCGCTTCTTCTGGAAAAAGCGTGATTACTCCGCGGTGCATTATTCCGTAGTAGCCTCGCTGGAGTGAAGTCACGGATTCTGCTTCGCTCGCAGTAATTTCGTTTGTTTCTTGGTGGTATTCTATGCTAACTCCCATTGTATCACACACTTGAGCTGTGTAAGAGTTTTAAACGGGAAGCAATATAAATAGAAGCATGATGAACGAGGAAGCAAAGCGTGTTTTGCTGAGGCAGAAGTATAAACTGCTTGGAGATTATGGGGCTGCAAAGCTCTGCCACTGGACGAAGAAGTCTATTCTTGGCGAGGGAGTCTGCTATAAGGAGCAGTTTTATGGAATCAACTCGCACCGCTGTTTGCAGATGACTCCGTGCGTTTCCGCGTGCACGCAAAGATGTTTGTTCTGCTGGCGCGCAATTGAGAATACGGACAAGGAGATGCTGGAATATGATGAGCCCGCGCTTATTGTTGAGCAGGCGCTGGAGGCGCAGAAGGAGATGCTTTCGGGCTACGGAGGAATTGCAGAGAGAATAGACGCGAAAAAGTATCAGGAAGCAATGGAGCCGAAGAATGCCGCGATAAGTCTGTCTGGCGAACCCGCGCTCTACCCGAAGTTGAAGGAGCTTGTTGAACTGCTCGGAAAGCACGGGATGTCTACGTTTATTGTGAGCAACGGAACTGTTCCTGAAGCAATTGCAGAAGTGAAGCCGACTCAGCTTTATCTCTCGCTATGCGCGCCAAATGAAGAGGTTTACAAAAAGCTTCAGAAGCCGCTCATTCCGAAAGCGTGGGAGAAAGTGAAGGCGAGTTTGGATGTGATGGGAGGAAAAAGAACAAGAAAGGCAATTAGGATAACTGCAGTGAAAGGGCACAATGATTTTGATGTACGCGATTACGCGAAGCTGATTGAGCGCGCGAATCCATGGTTCGTGGAAGTTAAGAGCTATATGCATGTTGGCTTTTCCATTCATAGGTTGGGAAGCGAGAATATGATGGAACACGTTGAGGTGCAAAAGTTTGCGCGCGAGCTTGCAGAGGAGCTGGGGTATGATGTTGGCGAGGAAAACGAGATAAGCCGAGTCGTAATGCTTGCGCGTGATGGCAGGATGTTGGAAAAAAGATATATAAACAAGGGATGAGAAAGCACGAAAAGAGGTGGTTGTATGAAGTCAGTGAAAGTTGAGATAAATGCAGAAGAAAAGGCTTCGCGCATGGAGATTTTAGTGAGATGTGTGTATTGGATACCACTTTGTATTGTAGCTGCGGTGCTTGGAATAGTTTTGTATATAGCTATGGGCTTACAGTTCCTCTCCGTGCTCGTGTTTGCAAAGAGAAATGCGATGCTCAATGCGTGGATTGCAAAATATTTGGTGTACAACACAAAGTTCTGCGCGTATATGATGTATGCAACTGATGAAAGACCGGAAATAATGCCTGAATAAGAGGGTAAACGTGCAGGGAAGGAGAATTACTCCTTCCTGCTGTTTGTTTTGGTTAGGTAGTGATAAGGTGTGGTTATGTGCAAAGAAGTAAACATTAGAGATTTGGCAGTTATTTTTGTTTCATTTGTGCTTATTGGAATTCTTTTCTGGTTCGCAAAACCACTTACGCTTATCTGGCCTATGCTTGCGCTCTTTGCACTTGTGTGGTTTGTTATTGAGCTGAAGTATAACAGCAAAGACGTAAAGCGCGTGCGGAATGCGCTTCTGGTTGGTTTGTTCTTAATGCTCTTTGACTTTGCATTTGAAAACTCGGGAACATTCGCAAACTTGTGGAGAAGCTCTGGAAGCAATTTTGTTGTGCTCACAGTTCCTGCTGAAGTTATGTTTGTGTGCCTGATAGGGGGCGCAGCGTGGGCGCTTTATTTGCCGAAGAAGTTCAATGTGAAACACAGCGCGCTGGATATTGCGCTTTTCGCAGTGTTTGGCGCAATTGGGGAATATGTGCTTATGAACAATGGGTTAATGACGTATTATCAATGGTGGACATCTTGGCACGCGCTGATTTCGTATGCTTTAACGTGGGTAATACTGCACGCGGTTAGGTATAAAGTTCTGCCTGATGAATAAGATTAAAAGTAGGATATAATTTAGGAAGAGGGGTTTGGGCGGTAACGGACTAAGGGGCAATTCGACTTCGTCGAATTCCCATCAGAACGGTTCGCCGTTCTGATTGGGGAACTCCCCCTCGGGCGGTTATTAAAAGAAGCAGCTGTTTCTTTCTTTCATTCTCTGCAGCTCTAGCGAGATTGCTGTTTGGAGCTGCGGCTTTGAAGGAACACCTACGAATGCGAGTCTCCCGTTTATTGTTATCGCAGGGGTCGCCTCGATATCCATCTCCTTTGCTTTTGCTTGCCCCTCGTCACTATCTAGGCTGAGCTCGCGCATCACGAATTTTGTGCCTTTTGTCTTCGAGACAACTGCTTTTGCCAGTTTAACTGCCTTTGAAGAGAACGGACACTTCTCAGCAGTAAGCACCTCGAGGTAGATGGGTTCCTGGTTCGCCATGCTTAAACTTTATGCACGAGGTGTTTAAATGTTTATTGCTTTGGTTCGGGAAAAATATCCCTCAAAAACTCGTGGGTTTATATATTCCAAAAATCATAATTTTAACGGGGAGAACATGACGAAACTAGGAAGTGTAAACCACATCAACGGCGCCCCAGTAAAGGCGGAGAAGCCGAGTGCTATTTCTACGTTTTTCAATAAGTTTAGAGCAGGCGAGAGAGCACACAATGTGCGCGCGTTTCTCGGAACGATAAATGAGAGATTTGTAAAAGAAGGGTATGGAATTGTCGCAGAACCATATGTTCTTGAAAAAGGAGAAACTATTTTCAACCGCGGGTTAACCGGCGCGCGCTCAAACTTCTTTGTATTTGTTAAGGATGAGGGAAGCAAAGCTTACGTTCATTTCACGAACCCGAGTACGAATGTAAACAAGAAGCTGAAAATGAGTAAAGAGGAGCTCGTTGTCAGTATTATGTATGAGGGAGTTGAAGACCCGAAGACAGCGGCTGAGAAAGTAGTTTCAAAAGCGCTTGAAACAGCGAAGCAGAAGAATGAAAATGTTTATTTTATGCACCCTCACTTTCATTTGGAAAGTGTGGGGGGAGAAAAAGCATGGGATGATGGAGTGACTCCTGATAGGAGCACGTATAGGAAGGAAATGGAGTATAACTATGATATAAGTGTGAAAAGCGGGCACAATTGGATTGGACTAAATAGATTTAGGTTCATGAAAAACACGCTTGAGAATGTCGGGATTGTTGCGGTTCCGGGATTTGAGCTTAGCGTTCCTTTTGATTTGAGCAAGGACAAGGACAACAGCGGGAAGCTTGGAATTGTGAATGGGGCGCATTTTGTCGTGATGTGCGCTGATGAGAAAACTGCCCTTGAAATCAGAGAGGAGTTTCTTAGAAAGAAGTTAGATACGCCAGGAAGAGGAGTCCCAGGTTCAGGGCCTCCAGTAGAAGCAGAAGATGCATTTGCATTTTTGCGCAGCTATCGCGAGAGGAATGAATTGGCAATTTTTGCTGCACATCCGGCGCTTGTTCTTGTTGGAGCAGGTTTATACAGCCAAGTTGCTCTTGGAAATCTTCCTTATAGCAGGGAGTTTGCTCAGTCTAAGGTGCACACTACGTACACGATGCTTGATATTTTGGCAAAAGAAGTTGATGGAGTTGAGAGATTTAATGGAGCCGAAACCCCTAAGGGAGTATTCAAATTTCCCCCAGAGCTTACGTGGCTAGCTGAAATTCTCGCTGGAAAGCAGGAGAAGCTGGGGCTCAGCAGAAATTTGGTGACGAATGTGATGAACGAAACTCTTGGAAGAGAGTTTCATGGACAGCGCAGACCGAGTATATTTGGGCATGACGACCACCACCAGCATATGGTTAGGTATACTAATTCAGATTTAACCTCGCTTGGAAGAGGATATACGGTACTTAAAGTGTATAAGGGAACGTTTGAACATTTTGAGAAGCTTGGAAGAAAACCAAATGCGAGCGAGATAGTTGAAATTGCAAGAAAGAATGGAATTGGTTTTGTTGATGAGCAGGGAAAGAAACGCTTCCGCGGAGCAGAGATTGAAGGAGTTGCGTTTGCTAAATGGACTAAAGAAGGCTATGAAGTTCCTGAAGCAATGGGGCCAACGTGGAAAGGAAAAATAAAGAACTGGGTTCTTGAAGGAAAATTCTTCACAAGTGTTGCGTGGAAATGGATTAAAAGAGAGAAGGATGAGCGCGAACTCATAAAGAAGGGAGTGCGCGGCGGAGTAATTCACGGTTAGTTGAGAGCTAGCGGAAAGGCCGTGAATCTCTTCTCAGTTTTAGAATGCTTGTTTTCATTCCAGTGTGCATAAAGAGCTCGCGGTAGGCGCGCTCCATTTCTATTGGCTCAAGCGCAGCGCGCATATCTGCTTCTATTAGAACTGCGGGATACGCGTAGTTTTTGCTGATTTTGCTTAGCGCAAGAATTGTTTGTGGAATTGATTCTCCTTCCCCTATGGGGTTTGCGCTTAAGAATTCTACGCGGAGAGGCCTATCGTCACCTGAAGGGCGGAGGTAGAATGCGTGAATTCGAGTTCCCCATTCCCCGAAATCGCGCAGAACTTGGTGGCCTTTTGAAGTTGAGTATGGAAAGAAGAAGGTGCGCTCATTTTCGTTCAGAAGAAAGTGAAGAAATGACGTATCAGTGGAGCGTGCAAGAGTTTCCTTCGCGGATTCTGTGAGAACTTTTGAAAGAAGGCTCATGAAATGCTTCCCGCGGCTGTCTTTTATTACTCCGACAAGCGCGCATTTTGAGCGCGTCGCGGATTCGTAGAGCGAGATATAGTCTGAAATTACTTCGTTGTAGAGCGCGCGGACTTCGGAAGTGTCTGAAGGAATGTCTGAAATCTGCGGAACAAGAGAGCCATCCATTAGCAGAAAGTGGGGCCTAAATTTTTCTATGCATTCGCGCGCGCACTCGAGCTCCTTCTTTAATCTGAAGAGGGATTTGTGCCATTGGAATTCGTGGTTGTCGAGCGATTCAAGAGCCGCGAGTTCGGGTTCGGGGGAACTTGCGGGGTGGTAAGAGTGAGAGATTAGCTTTCCTTCGTTGTATTCAAAGAGAACGCCTACTGCACGCGAAAGAACCAAGTCGCAGCCATGAAATTCCTGGGCAAGAAGACCGCCGTCAACTGCAGCGACTTTGCAGTTTAATTGAGGCTGCGCAACTGGTTTTACGAGTTCGCGCTCGTAGGCGTCTGGAAAGAGAAGAGTTGCATCTGCGCGCAGAAGAGAAGCAAGAGACTCGCGCTCGCTTTCGAGCTTGTTGATGCGTGAAATGATTTCCTGGATTTGGGGGCGCATATTAATATTTAAGCGGAACAGTAATTAAAGACTGTGTAGTTTGCAGTTGGGTGCATTGCAGGCGGCTGTATAGTAGTTGACTGTGTTGCATGTTGTTGCGTCGTAGTTGGTTGGTGTATGTTATGGCAATTAAGCAGATAATCGTTGTTCGGGACGACTTGAAGATAGGCAAAGGAAAATTGTGCGCGCACGTAGCGCACGCGTCGCTCGCAGGATATAAGCTGGTGAAAAAGAAAAAGGAAAGCGTAGTTGAAGAGTGGGAAGATGCGGGAGAAAAAAAGATTGTTGTGCGCGTAAAGGATGAAAAAGAACTGCTCGAGCTTTTTGAGCAGGCAAAAAAAGAAGTTCCATGCGCGCTCATCAAAGACGCGGGCTTGACTCAGATTGCCCCAGGCACGATTACGTGCGTGGTTCTGGGCCCGTGGGACGAGAAGCTTGTTGATAAGTACAGCGGAAAGCTGAGACTTTACTAGGTTGCTGGTTTTTACTTTACGAAATCAAGCCATTTTTCGTACTTCTCGTTTCTTCCGTTTACAATATCGAAGAATGTTTTCTGAAGTTTTTCAGTTATAGGGCCGCGCTTTCCCTCGCCGATTATTCTTCCGTCAATTTCGCGTATAGGAGTTACTTCTGCAGCTGTTCCGGTAAAGAATGCTTCATCGGCCGAGAAAAGCTCGTTTGTTGTTATTTCTCGCTCAAGAATGCGGTAGCCGAGATCGCGTGCAACCTGGATAATTGAATCGCGTGTAATTCCTACCAGGATGCCTGAACTTTCGGGGGGAGTGATTATCGTTCCTGCTTTTACCATGAAGAAGTTTTCCCCCGGCCCTTC
>JBDROI010000033.1:0-5341 GCA_043810245.1 Microcaldota archaeon | reverse complement strand
GGGATAGTTTTTAAACTCTTTTAAGGCATAATAACTTACACTTTATTTGCGGTCGTAGTCTAGTAACCCTTTTCTTTGAAAAGAAAAGCGTTAATGGAAAAGAAACCCATTACATAGTTGGACAACCTGGTTAGGACTCGAGCTTGCCAAGCTCGTAGCCCGGGTTCAAATCCCGGCGGCCGCACTCATTAATAAATAGACGGATGCAGAGAATAGAAAGAGAGAACGGAGTAATAACTGCGGCTGTAGTCTAGTAAACTTCTTTGGAAAAGAAGTTTAATCAAGAAACTGAAGAAGTTTGGACAGCCTGGTAGGACTCTGGCCTTCCATTTTCTGCGCAAGCGCGCGGAGAGAGGCCAGCCTGCGACCCGGGTTCAAAGCCCGCTTTCTTTCAAAAAGAAAGCAGGCGCGCAAAGAAACGCGCGCGAATGCAACGAGCGTTCGATGAAAATCCCGGCGGCCGCATTTCAATAACTAGCGTATGCCTTGTTAACTCCTGCACTTCTTGCAGATTTCCAGGTTAAATTCTCCTTTGTTTATTTCATTTCTTGCTTTAGCATAGGGCTCGGAATGCCATATGTCAATTAACGGCTTTTCTTTTATGTTTCCAAACACATATTTTCCGAAGAAGTCGTTGCAACAAAGCAGAACATTCCCGTCTGCATTTATAACTAGATTATTTCGCGGAATTGAGCACTTGCTAAATGGTTTTTTGTGTGCTACTACTGCGGCTCCTCCGCGGTTTGAAAGAATTGAATTTTCATTCATTTTTTGGAAGATTATGTGTTTTTTGTCAGATGCTGAAGCTGATGCATGCCACTCCATAAACTTCTTTGGGGGCTTGTTCTCGTGCTCGGTTACGAAGAAGTCGTTAACTCCGCTGTCTTTCAGTTTCAGGAATAGCTCTCGACTTAGATAGTCTCCGTTTGTGTAGAGCAGGATGGAGGTATTAGGAAGCTTTTGCTTGGCGTAACTAAGCAGGTTTGGGAGCCTGCTGTCTAAAAGAGGTTCGCCATAAAAATGTGGTGCGAGAATTCCGGAGTAGTTGATATCGGCTAAATCGGCTACTGCTTTTTTGAAAATTGTTTCCTCCATCAATCGAGGCGTTTTGGGAGTTTTTGAATTTGGGCAATAACTGCAGCGGCGGTTGCAGTTTGTTATTGTTTCCAGTTCAACCTTATAGAAGAAATCAAAAGTGCGGTATTTGAAAAGGTTTTTGATTTTGTATTTAATCCACCAGTGAATCTCGCGGGTGTTGTGATCCATAGGAACATGGTAAACTAAGGAAGCGAGTGTTTTAACTGCAGTTTGAACGAGAGCTGGCATAGGTAAGTTTAAGGGGCGTTTGTGGTATATAATTGTTTGGATGGATTCTGATTAGCTAGCGCAGATTTTCGTTGATTATTGCTTCAACAGCTTCTTTCAAGCTCTTGAAAACTTTGTCGGCTTTTGAGAAATCCTGCGCGCGCGAAAACGCGTTTGGAACTGCGAAGCAGGTTAAGCCCGCGCTCTTCGCGGATTCAACTCCGAACTGCGTGTCTTCGAAGGAGATGCATTCTTGGGGAGTAGCTCCGAGTTTTTTGACTGCGAGCAGGTAAATGTCTGGAAACGGCTTTCCGCGCGCAACTTCGCTTCCTGAAACGACTGTTGAGAAAAAGTGAAGGAGATTGCTTCGCTCGAGCTTGAGAAGAACTTCTTCACGTGGCCCGCTGCTGGCAACTGCAAGAGGGAGGCGCGCACTGAAGAACTCGAGCGATTCTTTTGCGTAGGGCATGAGCTCAAGCTTTTTTGAGCTGAACCATTCGGTAACAAGCTTTTCTTTTTTCTCAAGAAGGGAGCCGCGCGCAGCGTTTAGGTTGTATTTTTTGATTATTTCTTCTTCAATTATAGTCCCGTGCTTTCCGCTATATTTGAAGGATTCTTCTCTTGGAAGAGCTACGCCTAGAGGCTTTAGAACTTCAACCCACGCTTGCCACTGGTAGCCTTCGGTGTCAAGAAGAACTCCGTCGAGATCGAAGACTACTGCTTTTGTGTTTTTCATTGAGTCGCCCTAAGCTTTCCACAATCCGTGGATGTTGCAGTAGGCACGAGCAGAAATTTTGTCTGCTTTCACGGCAAACTCGGTTTCTGGAGCATCGCTGGGCTCGAGTTTTTTTCTGTAAACTCTGCCGTTTGCAAGAATTTCTATCCACTCAATGAAGTGCTTTTCTTCCATGGGGTGCGGAATTGAGCCGACGCGGACGCGCACTCCTTGGTTGGTTTTCTCAACTATAGGAACGTGCTTCTCGCTTCCAACGTCTTTTGTTTTTTCCTTTTGAAGCTCCATTGGTTGCCCGCAGCAGACGAGGGTGCCTACTCCCGTGTGAACCATTTCAACAATGTTTCCGCAGATATTGCACTTGTAAATTTCGTTTAGTTCAGTCATAAATTCACCTCAAAATTCTTCACATTTAAGCTGGAAGTATGCGCGCGGGTGGCTGCAGGAAGGGCATTTCTCAGGTGCTTCATTTCCTTCATGTACATAGCCGCAGTTTCTGCAAACCCACTGAACTGCTTTCGGCTTCTTGAAGAGAGAATTGCTTTCAAGCGCTGCGAGCAGTTTTTTGTAGCGCTCCTCATGGTGCGCTTCTGCTTTTGCAATTCCGCGGATGCGCTCTGCAATGTCTTTTAGACCTTCTGCTTCAGCGATGCTTGCAAACTCGGGGTACATTTTTGTGTATTCGAAGTTTTCTCCAGCAATTGCTGCTTTAAGATTTTCAATTGTTGTGCCTAAAGTAATTGGAACTTCTGCTTCTACTTTGAGCTCCGTTTTTTCGCCTTTTGCTTTCAAATCGTTGATCAAGCGAAGAAGCCATTTTGCGTGCTCCTTCTCGTTGTCTGCAGTCAACAGAAATAATTCCGCAATCTGTTCATAGCCTTCATTTTTCGCAATTTTTGCGTAGAAGGTATAGCGGTTGCGCGCTTGGCTCTCGCCTACGAATGCTTTCGCGAGGTTTTCAATTGTTTTTCCCATTCAAATCACCCAGTTAAACGCTTTTCCACAGCTCTTCAAACTTCTTTTTGCTTATCTTGATGTAGTCGCGGTCTGGAGCGTGAATCTCTAGAGTTATCGTTCCGTTGTAAACTTTTTTCAGCTTCCCTAATGTTTTCTTCCAGTCGATTTTTCCCTCGCCTATTGAAAGATGCTGGTCCTCTTTTCCATTGTTGTCGTGCGCGTGAACGTGCGCAAGCTTTGAGGAAAATTCATCCAAGAAAAGAGAAGCGCCGTCTGCTCCGGGAATAAAGAAGTTCGTATGCCCCAGATCAAGAGTTAGCTTTGCTTTTGGAATTTCGCGGAAGAGGCGCTTAAACTCTTCAATTGAAAATGCTTTTGAGTGGAAGTTTTCTACGCAGAGAGTAAGCCCAAGCGAGCGCGCGTGCTCGTCTAAAGTTTTTGCAGAGTCTAAGAAATTGCGAACATAGCCTTCGCGGTCTTTCTGCTCGTCGTAAATGTGAAAGAGTTGGTCTGGGTGAATTGTGCAGATTTTTGCCCCAAATTCTGAAGCGCAATTCATTATTTTTTTAGTTTCTTCAATGTAAGTGCTTCTGATGTTTGAGTAGGGGTGTGCAAAGTGAAAGTACCAGGGAGTGTGCCCTACTACTTCGAGTTTATAGTCTGAAATTAGCTTTTTCAGCTCGCTCTTGCGCGCGAGCAGTTTTTCCGCTGTGCTAGAAGGCCACTCTATGTTGAGCTCAACGTAGTCGAATCCGCTTTCATGGATTCTCTGCAGTTCTTTTGCGGGGTCTGCTGCAAAGTATGTCATTGAGCCGAGTTTCAACTAAACACCAACGCCCCCATCGAGATTTTCACCGGCTATCTTTTTTGAGATAGCCTCGCGCCTTTAGTGTTTCTTTGCGCGCCTGCTTTCTTTTTGAAAGAAAGCGGGCTTCGAACTCGAGTATCAAGCTTGCAGCGCGCATATAAGCGCTTCGCGGGCTTGCGTTCTATCCAGGCTAGACTATGGGGGCACTATCCGCATAGCATTTATTCTTTTTCCCTCAAAAGCATAAATAGGTGATGTATTGCTAAAAAACTGTACTTCATGCGGTAAGCAGACGAAAGAATACAGCGCATTTCCCTGCCCCTCATGCGGAGAAGAGACAATAGTGAGATGCAAGCACTGCCGGGAGATAATCAACCCGTATAAGTGCAAACGATGCGGATATGCTGGACCCTAGGTCTTAGATATGGATCTTCTGTTCCATTTCTTATTTACCTTGATGGCGCTTTACGCAGCTAGAGTGCATGTTAAGCAGCACAAGCTCATGCCTCTATTTTTTGCCCTGGTTACGATAATCCCGGATTTGGACCATTTCTTTGGGATGAGCGCGCGCACAACGCTCCACAACGTGTTTATCACGGGAGTTATACCGCTCGCGCTCGTTGGAATTGCAATGCTTAATGAGAAGAAGGGAGTTTTCTGGAAGCAGTTCACGATTCTTCTGTTCATCGTTCTCATTTCCCACCCAATTCTAGACTTGTTCTCGGAAGCGAACGTCATGCTTTTCTACCCAGTTAGCAGTGCGCCTGTGAGCCTTTCGAACTTTGCGTTAACAACGCACATTTTAGGGCGCGAGAACCTGATTGCCTCTTCTTCAAGCATAGGCTTATTGGTTTTCTGGCTTCTTCTTTCATTCGCGAGCTTCATTGACGAGCTCGTTGAAATTGAGGATAGGACGCACAAAGGCGCGCGCTGGGCGCTCGGCGTAATTAGAGAGCAGATGAAGAGCTGGATTAAGGAAGCTTAGAGGAATGGCGGGCGCCTCAACGAGTCATCCGATGTGCTTTTATTTTACTTCATGATTCCTTCCGCTTCAGGAATGTAAGCCAGCACGCCAAGACGCTCAGACGGTAGACTGTTGAGGTGAATGATGTCGTGGATGCAGCCGAGAAAGAACCCGCGGGAGAGCAAACCAACATAGCTTGCATCATCAACTTGCACCAAGAGGCGCGCTTCGGGGGTCTCTCTTGGTTTTCCTATGGGGATACCAAATTCATTGACGTTATGATAGTCGTTATGTCTTGGAAAATTTTGTTCAAGAATAACTTTTGCGTCCGTTGCAATTGTAATTATATAAGTGTTCTTCGTGCTGTCTTCAACAATGTCAAGCGTTGGCTTGCCGTTAATCCATGTATACTCAACTTGAATCAAGCCTATTCTGCCTTGGAATATGCTTGTGTCAATAATGTAGCGTTCTTTGGTTTTGGAATCTGTGTAAACCAGCTCCTCGCCGAACTGCTTGTCTTTCTTTTCGTAAATAACAAATGGCCCACAACGCGCAGGATATAGCTTTTCTTTTT
>JBDROI010000032.1:0-7788 GCA_043810245.1 Microcaldota archaeon | reverse complement strand
GCAACGCGCTTTCCAAGCTTTCCGTTTAGGAAGGAATGGCCCGTTTCAGCTGAGAAGATAGAAGCAGAAGAGCCAACTTCGTCGAGGAAGCAGGCAAGCGGAAGAGGCTCAATAATTAGATTGAAAACTCCTTCCTTTCCGTTCTTTGGATTTCGCGCGAGCTTTGCGAGCTCTGCCGCGCGCTCTGCAGATTCGTGCGCTTCGAGTTTTTTCAGCATGCAGGAGCACGCTGTTTGGTGCCCCGAAGCATCTGCTTCGACAAATGCGCGGAGCGAGAAATATGCGGAAGTTCCGCGCTCCTGCGCGCGTATATTTCCGCTCGTTGCAAGCCATGAATGGGAGGAAGAAACTTTCAGAACTCCAGCTGTTCTCTTTGCTCCGTTCGCGAGGGCGCGCTCAATTGAATTGTTAACTAAATCGATTCCGCGCTCCCCAAAATTTTCGAGTTTTGAGTCGTAAGTTTCGGGAACTGGTTGGTAGTTGAAGGGGCCGTTTGCAATTCCGCGGAACTCCTTATTCGGCTTGAGATGCCTTGAAAAGTTGGCTGCTTTCTTGGCAATTCGCGCAATTTCTTTTTCCGAGAAATCATCAAGTGAAGTGCTTACTATGCGTGCGTTGAAAACTGCAAAAATATGCGCGGAGATATTGCTCCAGGAGTTGAAGGAAATTACCTCGTTGTTTACGAATTTTGTCTGCTCTGTGCGGCCGTCTCCTATGCTCACGACAGCGTCTTCTGCTCCGCTTTTTTTGAGCGCGCTGAGAATTTTTTCCGCGTTTGCTAAATTGCCTTCTTTTTTTTCTTTTCTTTCCATTTACTTCACCAAAATTTTTCTTAAGCGAGCATGCGGTCCGCCCATCCAAACCGGTATGCCTTGCATGGGCTCGCCTTTTCCGCATTCGCCTGCGAAGAATTCAACTTTGTCTGAAACTGCGTCTATGGAGGAGTAGAAAGCTGGGGTTGTAATTTCAAGAATTGGCTTCTTAATTGGCTCGCAAATTTCGCCGCGTTCAATCATGTATGCTTCGTTTCCAACATATTTTTGGTTCATGCGCTTATCGTCAATATTCCACTCCATGAACGATTTTACGTAGATTCCGCGCTTCACTCCGCTGAGAAGCTCTTCTAGGGAATAATCTCCGGGCTTCATGTAGGTGTTTGCCATGCGAACGAGCGGCTCGCGGGCGTATGAAGAGGCGCGCGCTGAAGCATTGCTTTTGAGTTTCAGCTCGCATGCATACTCGCGGTTGAGCAGAAACTCGTTGATTTTTCCGTCTTTCATGAGAATGCGCGGACGCGCTTTCACTCCTTCATCGTCAAAGAGGTAGAAGCCCGCGCTTCCCTCAATCAGCGGGTCGTCAATTACTGAAACGCATTCGCTTCCAATTCGAGAGTTGAGCATTTTGCGCGTAACGAAAGACTCGCCGGCTTGGGCAGCTTCTCGCCCCATAATTCTGTCGGACTCGTAAGGGTGCCCCGTGCTTTCGTGAACAGCAATTCCGACTACTTCGGGCGCGGCAATTACATCAAGCTTTTCTTTTGGAGTTTGCTTTCCCTTCTCGAGATTTGCGCGCAGGCGCAGGGCTTCAGAAGCAATTGTTTCTGCAAGCTTCCATTCTCGAACTGCCTCCCATCCGCGCGTTGCCGAGAACTCTCTGTGCCGCTGGATTGTTTCTCCTTTGGAAGAAATCGTAAGCAAATAGAACATGGAAACGAGCGGAAGCGAACTCGCGATTGCGCTTCCTTCCGAGTTTGCGTAGAATTTCTCTTCCTTTCCAACGCCAAGCGAAAGGTAGGAGGAGCTCACTCCTGCGTTTGAGTCTTTGAGAAGCGAGTAAACTTCCTGCAGTTCTTCAAACTGCTCGCGTTCGTCAACGCTTGAGAGCGAAATTTTTTCTTTTGCAGAGTAGCTTTTCTGCTCTGCGCGCTCGCGTGCGAATTCAATTTTTGCGCTCTTCTTTCTGGAAACTTTCTGCGCTGCATTTACTGCTGTTTCAACTTCTTTTCCAAGCGCGCTTCTTGAAAGCTTGTTTGATGAGAAGAAGCCAAGAGCTCCGTTTACTAGCAAACGCACGGCAATTCCTGTTTCTTCGTGAAAGCCCGAGAGCTCGGGAATTCCGTTCTTGAGAAGAAAGCCGTTGGAGCTGCCTTTTATGAGGCGCGCTTCGGCGTAGCTTGCACCGAGCGAGCACGCGCGCTTAACCGAGTAATCTGCTAAATCGAGATCCATGAAAAGGCACCTATTGAGCGAAGTAGTAAATCTTCGCGAAATATTCTGCTCGAATGAGCGGATATTGTACGCTCTTCGAGCAGATTCATATAAATAAGCTTTCATTCACAAATTTAAATAAGAGATGGTGGTTTTGTGGTAATTAGAGTCGTTATACTTGGTTCTGGTGCAAGCATTCCAACTGTTGAGAGAAATTTGAGCGCAGTAGCGCTTCGCTTCGCAGGCGACGTCTACCTTTTTGACTGCGGAGAAGGAACACAGAGGCAGATGATGCGCTATAAAATCAGCTACGCGCGCGTGAAGTGCATATTTTTGACTCACCTTCATCCCGACCACGTTCTTGGAATAACTGGTTTGGTGCATACTCTTGATTTTGGAACTGAACGGAAGGAGCCTCTCTTCATTTACGGGCCCAGAGGAACGGAGAGAAGAATGAGCGAATTGATTGGCGCGAAAGGAGCGAACTTTGTGCGCGTGCAAGATGTTGACGAGAATTTCGAGCTTAAAGAGAAGGAGTTCACAGTGCGCGCGTTTCCAGTTGAGCACGTTCACGGAAGCATGGGCTATGTTTTTGAAGAGAATGAAAGAAGGAAGTTCGACAAGGAGAAGGCTGATAAGCTGGGAATAAAAGGAAGGATGTTCAGCGAGCTCGAGGGAAAGGGCGAAGTGAAAGTGAAGGGAAAAACGATAAAGATTGAGGATGTTACTTGGCTGAAGAAAGGGAAGAAAATAGTATACACAGGCGATGCGGTTTACGGAAAGGAAACTGTGAAAGCGAGCAAAGAGGCGGACTTGCTGATTCACGACGCTACGTTTACTGAGGAGATGCGCGAGGAGGCGGAAAAGAAGAGGCACGCAACTGCAGGAGATGCTGCGCGCGTAGCAAAGGAAGCAAAGGTCGCGCGCCTGATTCTAACGCACATTAGCAACCGCTACGCTGATGCTAAGGAAATAGAAAAACTGGAAAAAGAGGCGAAGAAAATCTTCGCAAACTCCGAAGTTGCAAAAGACGGGCTTGAAGTAATTATTGATTCTTCTTCTTAAGCCGCCCCTTCGCCTGCTGCGCCCGTTACCTTTGAAATCTCTATTTTTGGAGGAATCATTGGAGGCGATAGGTTGATTGGGCGAACAACGAGCGTGCCGTTGGTTCCGCAGGTAAAGTTAATCGTGTTCAACACGAGCTCTGCGAAGTCATCTGGAAGCTTCTTGTCCTTCTTCCATGAACTGCCTATTGAGGCGCTCTTCTTAGCGTCTTCTTTTGCATAAAGAACTCCGGCTATTTTGAGGGTTCCAACGTTTTCAGCGTAGTTGACGGTGTAGGTGTAGTTGATTTCGATGTTTTCTCCTTTCACCTTAACGTCGTCCAAACCGATGTTTATGCTGAGCCCTGAAATGGGATCGTCTTTCTCTCTCTTTGCTTCAACTGCAGTGATTTTTCCGCCTGTTATCATATGCATCCCTCCAAACTATTGGTAATTATTCCCCGCGAATGTATTTAAATATTCTGCACGGGAAGAAGCGCCTAAAATTGAATTCTTTCGCCTACGCGGAGAACAACTGGTTTCCCGCGCGTGATTTTCGAGGTAAATTCCGCAGGATCCTGCCTTATTTTGTCGTAGGTGTTGTAATGCATTGGAACCACGTATTTTGCACGCAAGTCTTTGCAAGCCTTCATTGCCCCAATCGGGTCCATCGTGTAAGAGCCGCCAATTGGGAGAAGCGCGAAGTCTGCGCTTATGTCGGTCATCTCTGTGAAATCATAAGTATCGCCGGCGTGGTAGATTGATGCGCCGTCCTTCTTCAGAATGTAGCCAACTGGGTATTGAGACTGCGGATGCGCCGCCTTTGTAACTTCGACGTCAATCCGCTTCACTGCAAACTTGTCTCCGACGCGAACATCAACTTTGAATCGGTCTGAAATTTTAAGCTTTGCGAGCACGGGCTTAGGAGCAACTACTGTTGCAAATGTTCTCTCTACGATTTCGTGGATTCCCGCAACATCGCAGTGCGGTGCGTGTTCATGGCTGATGAAGATTAAATCGGCTTTTCGTACGTCAGAAGCCGAGATTGCACAGGGTACCTCGCGCGGTTTTCCGTTCACCTCGTTTTTGAAGAATGGATCTAGATAAATTATCGTGTCGTCGAAAAGTATTTCAAAACTCGAATGACCGAGGTATCGTAAGTATTGCATACCGCTCACGCTCCGAAGAACTCTGCTTGGGTTTTAGCGAATAACAAGTTTAAATATATATCTCTTGTAATTTCTAAGCATGAAACTTCGTCTGTTGTTGGCATTATTCCTTCTTGCCGCGATTGCAAATGCTGCGTTTAGGCTGGAGAGCTTGGACGTAGTAATCAGCGTGAACACCGACGGAAGCGCGCACGTTTCCGAGAACATCGTGATTGCAATAAACACGACTGATTCAATAGCAATCTACGACGCGATTATGGCGACAACAAACGACATTTCGAGCTGGAAGCGAAGAACTGGAATGAGCGAAATAAGACAGCATTTTGACTCGAGCTTGGTTACGCTGAAGAACGTCAAAGTAACTCCTCAGCCTCGAGACACGTGCGGAGCATACGTTGCCAACTGCTACAGCATACTGAAGAACTATGGAATGCTGAAAATTGAGTATGATGTTTATCCTGTAATTGAAGCGAACGGAAGCGTAAAAAGAGGAAGCGGATTGTTCAAAGTAGAGCAGTATAAACCGAGAACAATAAACTACACGCTCAATCAGAAGGCGCTTTCGTTTGAGACGTATGAGAATGAGAACTTTTTGCCTGCAGGAATCACGCTCACAATGCGCCTGCCGCCGGATGCAATAATCACGCAGCTTTCGCCGACTCCCCAGCCGAATGAAGAGCTTGAATTCCCAATTAAAGAAAAAACTTTTTTGAAGTGGAACGGCCCGAGAAGTCTCGGAGGTCTTGAAATTGCCTTCCAGCGCCGCGAGTCGCTCGCAAGCGAGATTACGGATTTCTTCAGAGACTGGCAGGCAATTACTATGAAGTTCATTTATTCAAGCGAAGGAATTGCAGCGATTGCAATTGCGGTAGTTGCGCTTATTTCTGCATTCGTCTTGAGGAGAAACCTGAAAACAGAGTGAAGGAAACGAAGCTGAGATTAAGAGGTAGAAAAACATGCACCAATACGAACGAAAGATTCTTCTTGCATTGAAAAATCATAGCAGTTTCAGCGCGCTCGAGAGCGTTGCGGAAGAGAGCAAGCTTGCGCGAGATTCTGTTCTGCGCTTTGCGCAGTCGCTTAAGGAAAGCGGCGCAGTTGAAGTGCGCGAGACCGTAAAGGACAGTTATGAGTTGACTGAAGAAGGAAAGCGCTTTAGCTCCGAACTTTTACCAGAGCTGCGCGTGCTTGCACGGATACGAGAGGGGGGAGAGGTTTCAGCTGGGGAATTCACGCAGGAAGAAAAGAGCATAGGGATTCCATGGGCAAAGAAGAAGGGCTGGATTTTCTTCGGTGAGCGTGGGTTCAAGCTTACGAAGGATGGTGAAAATGCGCGCGCCGAGAATTACGAGCAGATGAGCGCGCTTAAGAGAATTGCAGTTGATTCACGAGTTTCGGAAGAGGAAAAAGAATCTGCTGAACTGCTCATGAAGCGAGGAAGCGTGCTGAAAAAAGAGCAGAAAAGTATTGAACTGAAGATAACTGCGCATGGAAAAGAGCTTGCTGAAATCGAAGAAACGCAGGAAGGAGAAGAAGAAATTAATGTTCTTACGCGCGAGCTTATCATCAGCGGAGAATGGAAGAAAAAGAAGCTGCGCGAGTATGATGTCGAAGCAGGAGTTGAAAAAGCGCAGGTTGGAAAAGAGCATCCCTTGAGAACGATGAACGAGAGGATGCGCGCAATTTTCTCGGAATTGGGTTTTGAAGAGATGAAAGGCGAAGTCGTTGAGTCTTCCTTCTGGAATTTCGACGCGCTCTTCCAGCCTCAGGACCACCCGGCGCGCGAGCTTGCAGATACATTCTACTTGAAAACTCCTGAGAAGCTTGCGCTTCCTAGCGATGAAATTGTTGCGCGCGTGAAAAAGGCGCACGAAAAGGGCTGGAAGTACAAGTGGAAGCGCGAAATTGCAGAGCAGGCAGTTTTGAGAACGCATACTACTGCCGTTTCCGCGCGCTATTTGGTTGATACACGCGACGGAAAGCGAAAAGCTCCTGCAAAATATTTCTCAATAGGAAAGGTTTACAGAAACGAAGCAACTGACTACAAGCACCTTGCGGAATTCTTCCAAGTCGAGGGAATTGTCGTTTGGGAAGATGCGAGCTTTGCTGATTTGCTTGGAATATTGAAAGAATTTTATAGAAAGCTTGGGTTTGAAAAGATTAGATTTAGGCCAAGCTTTTTCCCATACACGGAGCCAAGCCTTGAGATTGAAGTATGGTTTGAGGAGAAGAAAGCATGGCTCGAGTTTGGAGGCGCAGGCGTGTTTAGGCCCGAGGTCTGCATTCCGCTCTGGGGAAAATATCCAGTGCTTGCCTGGGGTTTATCGCTCGAGCGCCCGCTCATGCTTAAACTCGGGTTGAATGACATAAGAACGTTCTGCAGAAATGATGTTAATTGGCTGAGAGAAGCAAAGTTGGGAGAGAGATGATATGGCAGTAGTTACTTACAAACGCAAAGAACTGTGTTCATTCATCGGCAAAGATATTGCTATGCGCGAGCTTGAGGAGAAGATTTCGATGCTCGGCGCGCCCGTTGAAGGAATTAATGAGAGCGAAGACGAGTTAAGTATGGATGTGACTCCGAACCGCTTGGATTTGCTGGGCGTTGAAGGAATGGGCCGCGCGGTTTCTGCGTTTTTGGGAATAAAAAAAGGCTTGCAAGAGTTCAAAGTTGAGGAAAGCGGATACTCGATTGAGGTTGACAAGAGCGTGAAGCGCGTTAGGCCGTTCATTGTTGGCGCAGTTGTCAAAGGAGTAAAAGTAAACAACGAGCTTATTCAATCGCTTATGCAGATTCAGGAGAAAATTCACGAAACGTATGGGAGGAAGCGCAAGCGCGTTGCAATTGGAATTCACAATTTTGACTCTCTTTCTCCTCCGTTCGTTTATACTACGGCAAAGCCGAAGGAAGTGAAGTTCAAGCCGCTTGACATGAATGCAGAGCTTACGCTTGGAGAAATTTTAGAAATGCACCCGAAAGGAGTTGACTACGCACATATTCTCAAAGGAAGCAAACGTTACCCATTGGTTCTTGATTCAAAAGGAAATGTTGCGTCTCTTCCTCCAATCATCAATGGCGAATTAACGCGCGTAACTGAAAGCGCGCGCAATTTGTTTATAGAAATCACAGGCACTTCAGAGCGCGCAATTGAGGATACGCTGAACGTGCTCTGCACAGCGTTTACAGACCGCGGAGCGAAACTTTACTCGCTAAAAGTTGGGAAGAAGGTTTATCCAAATCTCGAGCCGCGGAAGATGAAAATGAGCTTGAAAAAAATGAACAAACTTTTGGGCTCCAAATTCTCTTCTAGCGAGGTGCATGAGCTTCTTGGAAAAATGGGTTATGGAGTAAAAGAAGGCGCAAAAGGC
>JBDROI010000031.1:0-11142 GCA_043810245.1 Microcaldota archaeon | reverse complement strand
ATGTCCTCGCTGTTGAACGGAGTAAAAACTGTTTTCGCTCCGTCGGTAGCGTAGGAGTAGAGCCATATTGGATTTCCATACTCATCGAGCATTATATTTCCGTTCTTGTCAGATTTAATGGGATTGATGGAGAATACCAGTCCGGGTTCATTCTGCGGGTTTATTTCTTTTCCGTTTACAATTGCGCGCTCCGGAATTCCGTTTAAAACTCGCGTGATATTTGTAGTTGGATCAAAAGATTCCAGATAACGTCCTCCAACCGCTCCGCTTCGTTTGTATGCGACTACAGTGCCACTGAACGAGGGCTTCAGCACTCTTCGGAAGTCTTCGGAAGAAAGCACGCGAAAGCACTGCGAAGCAATGCGCGTAGAAATCAGGGGTTTTCTGCTGTGAAAAATGTTAAGCGCCTGCTCAGGAGTTAGTTTAAGTCCGCTTCCCGAAAGAACAGAGCGGACAACTACATTTGTTCCGTGAACGCGTAAAGCATTCTTTTCAGCCATAATAACACCTGTTAAATTTTCTTTTTTGTAGCACAGCCGCATGATTAATTTACGGCAGGAATATGTATATAAACCTGATTTGTGAATATAGAGGCATGCAAAAAATGCTGATTGTAGTCGCAGTGATGCTGTTTGTAGGCTTATGTGCAGGTGCGTCAGTTAAAGTAGAAGCGCCAGTGCAGGAAGTTGTCGAGGACAAAGGAAGCGTCTATATAGGGCTTGCTGGCTCAGGTCAAACCGTTTCTGTTGAGGTTTATGAAAAAACAGCGGTTGGCGGAACCCATGGAACTGGGGGCAGATGGGATCAACTCGTAATTACGTCTGTACCGGAAGGGTGGAACAGCTCTTCGAGTTTGCTTTATGAAGAGCCACTTAAGGCAAAAATAAGAATTTCTCCGAACGCCAGCGACGGCGCGTACATGCTTACTGCAGTTGTGGTTGACGAAAACAATGGAGAAAAACTCGGGAATGTTACCATTTATTTAATTGTGAATGTAAGCGTAGAGGTGCTCGATATTGAAGTGAGCCCTAAAGAAGTTAGAACTGGAGCAGGCCAACCTGGCGGGTATTATATAACTATAAAGAACAGAGGGGTTGCAAGCGATGTGTTTTTAGTAGGCTCTACAGGTGTTCCGCTCTGGAAGTTCAAGAAAACTGTTTTTGTTCCGTATGAATCTGAAAGAATTGTACGTTATGAAGTAGTAAGCGCGGAGGAGAAGACAGTGGAAGTTGAGTTCCAAGTTGTTTCCACTTCAAGCCCGCTGATACATGCAGAAAAGAAGGCGACTTTAGTGGTAAGCACAAGCCTTTCTTCGGATTACCGAGCAGTGGGCTCTGGCACGCTCATATTCCCAGGCATTGAGCTTCCAGTTTACTCAATTTTAGGGTTCCTTTCAAACTGGATTTGAGGTCAAGCTAATGAAGGATGAGCAAGCCGCAAAAGAGGCGGCCGAATTCTTAGAGGCGCATCCAGATGCTAATTTAGAGGAGCTTAAAAAGCGGGTTTCTGCCAAGTATAAAATAAAGGGAGTTGTAAAAAACTCGCTTATTCTGCAGTTCGTTTCAGAGAAAAATAGGAAAAAACTTATTCATGTTCTTCAGATTAGGCCTATGCGAACGGGCTCTGGAGTCGCTACAATTGCGGTGATGACAAAAAGCGATTGCCCCCATGGGCGCTGTTTGTACTGCCCGCGCGGAGAAAACGCACCTCAGAGCTACACTGGAAGAGAGCCGGCGGCAATGCGGGCTGCGCAGAATGATTTTGATCCATATAAACAGGTTAGCGCGCGCTTGAGGCAGCTTCATGAAATCGGGCATGAAACAAGCAAATGCGAGCTCATTATTATGGGCGGAACATTTAATGCGCAGCCGAAAAAATACAAGGAATGGTTTGTGAAGGGATGTTTTGAAGGGCTCAACAAAAGGAGAGCGAAGACGATTGCTGAGGCGCAGGAGGAAAACGAAAAAGCAAAGGCGCGGGCAGTCGGCTTGACAATAGAAACACGCCCAGATTGGTGCAAACAGAAGCATGTTGATGAGATGCTTTCATGGGGGGCGACGAGAGTCGAGCTTGGAGTTCAAACTCTAAGCGATGCAGTTTATAGAAAGGTAAATAGAGGGCACACTGTTGCTGACGTGGTTGAGGCTACGCGAGTTTGCAAAGACAGCGGGCTTAAAGTCTGCTATCATATGATGCCTGGCTTGTTTGCAGATAAAAAGAAAGACGTTGCTATGTTCCGCAAGCTTTTCAGCGACGCGCGCTTCATGCCGGACATGCTCAAGATTTATCCGTGCATGGTTCTCAAAGGAACCGAGCTGTATGAGATGTGGAAGCGAGGCGAGTATGAACCATATGATTCTGAAGAAGCTGCTGATGTGATTGCTTCTGCAACGAAGCACATACCGAAGTTTGCACGCGTTATGAGAATGCAGCGCGATATACCAGTCCAGCTCATCGAAGCAGGAGTAAAGAAGAGCAACCTTCAGCAGCTGGTAGAAGCAAAGCTGGAGGCGCGCGGAGAGAAATGCGCATGCATAAGATGCCGAGAAGCCGGCTTGAAGAAGATTAAGCAGGGACTGAAGACTATTTTTACGAACGTGAAGCTTGAGCGTATTGACTATAAGGCATCAGGCGGGCATGAAATTTTCCTGAGCTATGTGGATAAAAAAAATGACGCGTTAATTGGTTTTCTGCGCTTGCGCGTGCCGTTTAAGCCGCATAGAAAGGAAATAACAAAGGATAGTGCGCTCGTACGCGAGCTCCATGTTTATGGGGTCGAGGTGATGGTTGGAGGGAAAGCAGAACAGGAACTTCAGCATCGCGGTTATGGAGCACGGCTGCTTAAGGAAGCAGAGCGGATTGCAAGTAAGGAATATGGAAAAAAGAAGCTCGTTGTAATAAGCGGAATCGGGGCGAGAGAGTATTATTATAAACGTGCGTACAAAAGAGAATGTGTATATGTTTCTAAGCGAATTTAGGCATATGGTGCACGAATATGGCATATTCGAAGGAAATTGAAGAATTGCTGAAAAAGCTGAAAATAAAGGTTGGAGACAGCATTAAGGTAGCGCGCGGAAGCACGGTTTACGAGGGACTTCTCATGCCGCGAATAGAAGCCGGCGATGTTAACTGCTTAGTAGTGAAGCTGGACAGCGGGTATAATGTGGGCATAGAATTCTCGCGCGAAACAAAGGTTGAAAAGCAGAAGGGGAAGAAGGTTGAAGAAGAAAAGTTTGCTGTAAAGAAGCTTGAGATTGACCCTAAAAAGCCAACTATCGCGGTGCTTGCAACCGGCGGAACGATTGTTTCGCGGGTCGATTATAAAACAGGTGGAGCATTCCCTGCGTTTAGTGCCGATGATTTGGCTTCTGCAATTCCCGAGCTTGCCGGGATTGCAAACCTCCGTGGGAAATTAATAAGAAACATGCTTTCTGAAGACATGGTTTTTGAGCATTACTCGCTGATTGCGCGCGAAATTGAAAAGGAGATTAAGAAAGGAGCTGACGGGATTATTGTGCTTCATGGAACAGATACGATGCACTTTACGAGCGCAGCGCTTTCATTCATGCTGCGCGAGCTTCCCGTTCCAGTAATTTTGGTTGGAGCCCAGAGAAGCAGTGATAGGGGTTCGAGCGATGCCGCAATGAATCTAATATGCGCAACGCACTTCATAGCAAATTCTGATTTTGCGGAAGTTGCAGTTTGCATGCACGGAAGCGAGAGCGATGATTACTGCGTTGTTCTTCCTGGAACAAAAGTGAGAAAGATGCACACTTCGAGAAGAGACGCATTCAGGGCAATTAACACGCTCCCATGGGCGCGCATCGATTACGCGAGCAGGAAGATTGAATTTTTGAGAAGCAGTTATGCGAAAAAAGACAAGAAGAAAAAACTCAAAGTACTGGACAAAACAGAGAAAAAAGTCGGCTTGCTGAAAACATACCCGGGCATAGACAGCGCGATGTTTGAGTTCTTCTTGAAGGAGAACTACAAAGGACTTGTGATTGAAGGAACGGGTTTGGGGCATGCGCCGGTTACTGAGCTTGACGAATTCACAAAGGAAAACGCACGCAACCTTGCAATTCTTAGGAAGCTTGTTGAAAAAGGGTGCGTAGTTGTTATGACGTCCCAGTGCGTGTACGGAAGAGTGAATATGAATGTTTATGCAAATGGAAGAGAGATACTTCGCGCAGGCGTAATAAGCGGAGAAGATATGCTTCCAGAAGTTGCTTATTTGAAGCTCAAGTGGCTTCTTGGAAATTACGCTGGAGAAAAAGCAAAGGAGATGGTTTCCCAGAATATCGCAGGCGAGATAAGCGAAAAAAGAGAAAGCTCTGGTTTTTTGGTTTGAAGAGAGTGAAAAAATGAAATGCGGGATTGAAATTCATCAGCGGCTCGAAACGCATAAGCTCTTCTGCAACTGCAAGTCCAGCGTTGGGGCAGATAATAAAAGCTCCAGCATTACTAGGAAACAGCGCGCTGTTGCCGGAGAACTTGGGGGAATCGACCCTGCTGCGCTTCACGAGTTTATGAGAAAAAGAACGTTTGAGTATCAAACGTTTCCTGAATCTTCGTGCTTAGTAGAGATTGATGAGGAACCGCCCCACGAACTTAATGCAGAAGCGCTTGCAACAGTTCTTCAGGTGTGCTTGATGTTGAATGCGAGAATTGTGGATGAAGTGCATGTGATGAGAAAAACCGTTATTGACGGAAGCAATACGTCGGGCTTTCAGAGAACTGCGATTGTAGGAACTTCAGGGTATTTGGAAACGAGCGCAGGAAGAGTTGAAATACCTACTATATGTGTTGAGGAGGAAAGCTCTGGAATTGTTGGCGAGGAAAGCGGAAAAATAATGTATAGATTGGACAGATTGGGAATTCCGCTTATTGAAATTGCAACTTCCCCCAGCATTGTGAGCCCCGAGCATGCAAAGGAAGTTGCCGAAAAGATTGGAATGCTTCTGCGTGCAACTGGGAAAGTGCAGAGAGGGATAGGAACAATAAGGCAGGATTTGAATGTTTCTGTTGATGGAGGCGCGCGCGTTGAGCTCAAGGGAGTTCAAGAGCTTGCGCTGATTTCTAAATATGTTCACAACGAAATTGAGAGGCAAAAAAAGCTTATTGAAATAAACCAGGAGCTGAAGAAAAGATTTGGGGAGAAACTGGAATTTTCTGGAGAAATAAGAGACGTGAGTGTGCTTTTCAAGAATACGCAGTCGAAAATGCTTAAGGGAGCGCTCGATTCGAAAGGTGCAATATTTGCGATGAAACTTCCTAACTTTTTAGGCTTGCTTGGGCGCGAACTTTATGAAAACAGACGATTTGGAACGGAATTAAGCGATTACGCAAAGAGCATAGCCGGCGTCCGTGGAATAATGCACAGCGACGAAAATCTGGAGAAGTATGGGATAACTAGCGAAGAAAAGGAAAAGCTAAAGGTAGAATTGAAAGTTTCTCCAAGCGATGCATTTGTAGTTGTTGCGGCTGAAGCGGAAAGAGCGAAAAAAGCGCTCCAGGTTGTTTATGAACGCGCAAAGTTTGGGACAGTTCCTAAAGAAACCAGAAAAGCTCTGCCCGACGGAGGAAGCGCGTATATGAGGCCGCTTCCCGGGAGTGCACGCATGTACCCTGAAACAGATATACCCCCAGTGCGCGTTACTGCGCGAGTGCTTGAAGCATTTAGAAAAAACCTTCCCGAGTCGCCTGAGCAGAAGAAGAAAAAACTTGAAGGCGTATTGAATGAAGAGCTTAGTAGGAAAATCATGGCTTCACGAAGTCTTCTTCTCTTCGAAAAAATAATAGGCAGACTGAAAGTGGACCCGAGCATAGTTGCAGTTACGCTTGAGGAAACCCTTGTCAGCTTAAAGCGAGAAGGAGTGCAGATTGAAAATATTAAAGAGGAAAAACTTTACTCTCTCTTTGAGTGCTACGCGCGCGGACTTTTTGTAAAGGCGGCAATTCCAGAGATACTGAAATTCATTGCCAAGATGCCGGCTGTCGAGGTAGAATCTGCAATTAAAGAGCTTAATATTGGAAAGATAAGCGGAAAGGAATTGAAGAAAATCGCGGATGAAGAAAAGAAGGATATGAAAGGCATAATGGCAAAATATAGATTAAGAGTTGATGCTGGAGAAGTTGCGAAACTTTTAAATAAGTGAACGAGCAGTAATAATTAGGCGAAAGTTTTTGGGGCAGGGCGACCAGAAGTTAATAGTTGGGTGCTACTTTTAAGGCAATGATTAAAGACAAAATTTTACGCGGAGTGCTATAATGAAAGCCGTAGAAAATTAGCCGAGCTTTGCGTGTATTTTATCTCTATCGTCTTTAATCCGAAGTAGCTGGCTCCATAAAGCAGAGAACGCTTCATCGGGATTTGTGTTGATATTGCTCCGTAATTTTTCATAATCTGCTTCAGTTATCGCTCTTCTTCCATGATCTAGATCGTCTACTCCTACGCGTGTTTTTGAATTGATTGCATCTTTGGTTATGGAAAGGCATTCTGCTTCGTGCTCGCGAATGCTTGCGAAAGCAGCAAGAAATCCTGTGTGCATTCCGCTTTCGTATTCTGAAATAGGAAGAATTGCGCTTTCAAGAAGAGGAAATAGGTTTTCGGCAAGTAGATAGGAGTAGCCAGCTGGAAAGAATAGGCACATTTCATTGTCAATTAGGCACACTGTTTTTTCTTTCTCGCTTAGGATGATGTTGTTCGGGTGGGTGTCTACGAGTCCAAAAACCCATGCGCATGCTAGAACGCGTCCAAATTGTTCGGCATCGTGCTGGTCAATTTCAGTTTTTGAAGCTTTTACCCCAGCCACTTCAAAACTAAGCCCCCATTTTCCGATCTGCTCCACGTTGAGCGCACGAATGCCTGCAAAGGGAATAAGCTTGTGCGCTAAGATTTCAGGGGAAACGTCTGATTTCTTTGCGTATAGTGTTTTTCCTTCGTGAAACATGAGCTTGAAAACAGGGTTGGTGGATTCGCGAATTATTTCGATCGAAGCTAGAGTACCCTGCAGAATTGCACTGTTCTGCTCTCGCCAGAGCTTTAATATGTCCCACGCGTCCGAAGAATGTTCGTTTACTATGTTTAGGAAAGTGCCGAGGTTTATTTCAAAAATTGTGGAGTTATAGTTGGAATCGTTTGCTATTTTAGGGAGCACGTCTGCAAAGAAGATGTAGGATGAGAATTTTCTTCCTCCTGCTTCCAAGGCGCTTTTTAACGCTGCCCTTTTTCCTGCTTCCAGCGCAATCGAGATTGCGCGCGAAACGTTGTCAAATTTTGAGAGCTGTATGTTTTCTGCGGTTTCGGAAAGCATTTTGAGAACAGTTACTCCGTCCGCATCTCCTTTTTTCTCAAGCTCGCAGATTTTGGCGGAAATTAGCTGGATTACACTTGCTGTTTCGTCCAGAGGAAGCTGATTTGAGATGCGTCTTCGTACTCCGTTCTTTTTTGGAGAAGGGAAGGGAGTAGGTTCTTTCGAATGCAGTAGTTTAGCTTGATTTGATTTTCTCTTTTTAGCGACTCCGTTAAAGAGAGGCCTACCTAAAGAAATATTTCGCGGCAGGCGTTGTGCACCTGCTTTCTTCTGTCGGCCCAAGGATTCTGCCATAAATTAGTTGGCGCGCTTGGAGTATATCAATGTTTGCAGGGTTTGCGTTTATGAACCAGTTAGCGCGCCTGAGCGATTATTGGTGCTTTTCTTTTGAACTCTGCGTAGCCGTCTTCGCTGAATGAGCATTCTACGTTAAACGGCTTCAGGAACTCAAGAAGAGCAGGCAGATTTTGGCGTTTAATGCCGTCTGGTCTTACTGAATAATTGCATTTAGGGAATTTGTTTTCGTCTAGGAAGTAAAGGAAAGCAGTTTCTGTTTTTGTTTTTTCTGCGTATGAAGAGTAGTTGAATGAGGATGCCAGCAGGGTTTGGAGCTTTGAGTATAATGGGATGTAATCAAAGTAGGGCTTGCTCTCTACAACTGGGCGCCTAAAAGAGGACCTGTACCATACTCCAACGTCGGAGCCGTCTGCGCGTTTTATTTTTTCTATTCCATCCGAACCAGGAGGGTAGTACCGTTCAATAGGTTTTTTCTCTGAATAGGATGGAGCATAGTTTTGAGTAAGCGCCAGAACCGTCTTTTTGTCGATGTTGGTTTCGAGTATCTTTAATGAAAGCGGCAGGATTAGGTGGTCGCTTGCGAGCTTGTGCTTGGTGTATGCATCAAACCATTGATCTAATACGTGCTCTATAAACTTAGACTGTTCAAGCGCGCGGGCATTTGCCCCCCCTGGTCGAGTCCTATTGCGCTCTTTGGCAAGAAGCGCCTCGGCTTCAGGTGTCCGCAACTTGTTTTCCAGTTCAGTTTTCTTCTTCAGGTTCTCAAAAAATAGCGCGGCGTATCTTTTTTCTTTTATATTTTGTATGTTGCTGGAAAGTTGCTCGTAAAAAGTCTTGAATGTGTCGAAATTAGCTACGCTGTAGCCGTTGATTTTGATTCCCAAGTATGCTTCTACGGTTTTTATCTGAAGAGTTATGCCTCCGTAGGCATACGCGGCGTTGATTTTTGCTGTGCCATGCCCTGCAATTGGAACCTTTGTATCTCGTGGAATTGGCAAAAGAATGATTTTGTTTGAGAGCGTGTCGAACTGAAGAACGTGAAGAGCATCAGCTCTGTTTCCCTCGTCAAGCCCTACGATTAAATATGTGTTCTTTCTGTCTTCTGCTTTGGCATCAGTATATCTTTCGTTTTGGTAGCTTGGGTTTGCTGAGTATTCAAAAATATATTTTTCTGTCCGCTTGGGCTTTTCTTTTTTAGGCACGATTTGCTTAAGGTCTTCTTTCTTTGGCTGCTGAACTTCTGGAGCTTGCTTCTTAGAGAAGAATTTTGCTATGGACTTGATGACTTTTGAAAAGTAAGCATTTATGCGCTTGAGCAAGGAGAAGAAAGAATTGTAGATGGAATGAAGTAAACTTTGCGTTTTGGGCTCGCTGCCCATGGGCTCGGATTTGAGAGGTTTTTTGCTCGCGAATTCTTCTCGAGTTTTGGAATTTTGCGCTTGCTTTTTCTCAGGCGCTTTTAGCTTTGTGAGCGAAACTGTGTAGAGAATATAATTTTTATTTTTAGGCCACGGCTTTTGCTCGGTGATTTTCCCTTCCAGCGAATATTCCTCTTTGAATATTTTCAAGTATTTGGCTATATTTTTGGAGTTTGAGTTAATCGCAAGCTCTAAGGAGAAGGATTTTATATCTGGGTTAGAGACTGCTTCTTTTATTCTGTCGCTGTTCATCTTGCGCAGAGGCAGATAGTACTTTAGCTTGAATGTCTCCTTTGGAGTCTTCTTCTCTACCATGAGCGCTTCTGGAGCCATGAAGAAGAATAGGTGTTTGCAGTATTTAAACTTAGTTTAGCTATTAGTTGCGGGTTTTGTACTCTTAGAATATGCAATGTAGATAGCCACGGTTAGAATTACCCAAAATGTTGTGCAAATTGATATTTGGCCGAATATGATGAGCTGATCGATTACGAAGAGCAACATTGAGGAAAAAAGAGCTACTAAAAGCAAGTTGCTCGTGTGTTTGCCGGAGCCAAGAGAACGATCTATAAGAATTGCTCCGAATGCTAAAATCAAAAGGAATAGCACTAGGGAATGAATGATGACTACTAAGCTTACAATTGATAGGTCTCTAATGCCTAGTAGAGCGAGCAAAAGATAGAGAATCCCGAGAAGAGTTAAAACTACTCCGCCAAGCGCGGATATTCCAGTATACCCGCGAGCCAGGTTTACGCTCTGAGGAGGTTCTGGTGTACGCTGTTCAGGTTTGGGTTCGTTTAGTTCTGAACTATCTGATTCGCCGGGTTCTTTTAAGTAGGCGAGAAAATCGCAGTAATCTGCTTGACTATCAAAAGTTATCGGCAGAATATTTGCATTGCATACCGGACAGAATGCCAGATTAGACAGTGCAGTAGCGCCTATTACATCGAAAGCAGATTCTGCTCCGCCTCCAATCCATTTAAGTTCGGTCGAGCCGCAGCGCGAACACGCTTTGATTTCAATGCTTTCTTTTGGCATAATGGGGGGACCGAGATTTGAACTCGGGTCACAAGGTCCCAAACCTCGTAGCATACCAGGCTAGCCCATCCCCCCGTGTGCTATTAATTCTGTGAATTAAAGTTAATAAACCCGCCTCTTGAAAGCTAGTTCTCAAGACCTTTTTCCATAGTGAGAACTGTTTCGGAACTGCGGGTTTTCATGCGCTTAACCGAGAAGCCGAGGGCTCGGTAGAGTGAAATTGCAGGTAAATTGCTTGCTTTCACTTCAAGAAAAATTCTTGTTTTGCCTAGCTTTTCCGTGAATCTGAGCGCAAACTTCACGAACTCAGTTGCAATGCCTTTGTTTCTATGCGCAGATGCAGTTGCAATGTATCGTATCTGCACGTCTCGAACTGCACGGAGCGAAATTATTCCAATTAATTCTTTTTCCTGCTCTGCAACAAAATAGTTTATTCCGCGCGCAACCTGCCCCTCGAGCTTTGAGCGCGAAAGAAACGCGCGCGGGAAAGAAGCGTTTGTTAGTTCAATGACGCGCGCGTAGTCTTTTGGAAGCATTGCGCGTATCTTGAGCTCGTTTTGGTAGAGCATACGCTAGCTAATGAGCAGTTAAAAATAAAAAAGAATTCGGAAGTCATTGTTTCCGCGATGTTTGCATGTTATAGATGAAACAGCCGTTTTTAACCGGATATGGTTATTGACTTTAGTAATGGCGGGCTCGTGAATCGCGTGAGCTCTTCACTTACACCCCCATCCTATCAAAAGGGTCTGCTACCCTCGTCGTAAACCGCCTCGTTTTGAGAACAGCTTCGTCCTTAGATGCTTTCAGGACTTATCCGTTAGTGCGTAGCTGCCCGGCGGTGCTTATCACAACCGGTAGACCAGAGGCACCGATTCCCAGTTCCTCTCGTACTTAGGGAAGCTTACTCTCAGGCGATCCGCACTTCTAGGAGATACTACCGAACTGTCTCGCGACGTTCTGAACCCAGCTCGTGTAGGTCTTTAATGGATGAACAACCCAACCATTGGCGGCTCCTGCACCGCCAGGATGACCTAGGCCGACAGCGATGTACCAAACCGCGGGGTCGATTTATCCCC
>JBDROI010000030.1:0-24057 GCA_043810245.1 Microcaldota archaeon | reverse complement strand
TCTTTTTCTTCAAGAGTTGATATTGCTTCATTCAAACGGTCGCTGTTGCTCGTCCAGAAAGAAGACTCGAGTACACCGTGAATTACGTTTCCGCAGTTCACCAAAAGCCGGCCAGTAGCTACGGAATTGCAAACGCACGCTTCGAAGATGGCGCAGAATTCTGAGTTGAATGCTTGCTCATACGTGTATGGATTTAGCGAGAAAATATGCTTAATCTGCTCATCTGTAGCAACAGACATCGTATAGAGTATTTGGTCGCTTGACAGACTGCGGATGAGCTCCAGTGTGGTTTTTCCGCCAGCTCCAAAGAATGCAGCAAGTTGGTCGGGAGTTAAGCGTTCAAAAAATAATTGGGGCTGCTTGTTGCGAAGAAAATATGAAAAAGAATCTAGATATGCTTCCTGCGCAGGCGCGGAGAGATAAGTTAAATATTCAAAAAGACTGCTTGGATTTTTTATGTATTCTTGAAACTGTGCTTCGTTTGCCATAATTCCACCCCACAGATAAACTAATTATAAACTCGTTAGAAGTAGTGATTCTTTATGCCTAGTTGGGGTATTTAAACATTTGTACGGGTTTAGGTTTGGATTTTGGCTTTTGTTTTGGCGCCGTCAATTAGAAAGACGAGCGCGAGCGCGGAGATGAGCGCGATGAATGCGCTGAAAAGGAAAGTCAGCGGAACGCCAAACGCGCTTATGCTCCAGAAGAGCCCTGCGAGGATGCTCGCGAGAAGCGCGCCTGCTCCTTCTGCCCCTGAATGCACTCCCATCGCGGTCCCCATAATTTCATGCGGAATCGTTTCCGCGATGTAGGCGCGCTGAACCGTCTGGCGGATTGCGTCAAAAATCCCGTAGAGCGCGAAAAGAATTATGAGCGCGAGAAAGTTCTGCGCGAGAAACGCAAACCCCAGGCAGATGAGCGCAAAAAGAAAATAGCTCGCGTAGATGAGCCGCTTTGTTCCGAGTTTGTCTGCGAGCATACCGATGGGAAATGCAGAAACTGTGTAAACTCCATTGTAGAGCGCGTAGAGAAGCGGAATGAGCGCGAGCGAAACTCCGACGTCTTGGGTACGCAAAATGAAGAACGCGTAGCTGAAATTCGCGACGCTGAAAAGGAACACGATGCCAAGGAAAAGCTTGAATTGGGCCGGAAGAAGCGCGAGGCTCTCGCGAAATGAATGGAGTTTATTGGAAGGAGAGTCTTCTTCTTTTACGCGCAGGAAGAAGAGAAGAATTACTGCAAGAACTGCAGGGATTACGGCGATCCAGAAGATGGTGCGGTAGGCTGAAGGAAGGTCAACTCCTTGGGAAATAAAGTAAGAGAGAAGAATTGAAGCAAAGATGGGCCCAAGCAATGCACCAAAGGCATCCATTGCTTTTCTGAAGCCAAAAGCTTTGCCCATATCGGCTTCTTCTGAAGAGTTGGCAACGATGACGTCGCGCGCGCTTACGCGGGTTCCTTTTCCAACGCGGTCAAGAAAGCGGACAAAAAGAATCTGCTGCCATGCGCCGGCGAGCGCGAAGAAGGGCTTTGTGAGCGTTGAAAGAGCATAGCCAAAAACCACGAACGGCTTGCGCTTTCCGAGCTTGTCGGAGTACCAGCCCGAGACTAGTTTGAGAATATTTGCAGTTCCGTCTGCTATGCCCTCTATTAGGCCGAGAATTGCGGCGTTTGCGCCCAAAACAGTTGTAAGAAAAATGGGAAGAAGAGAAAAGATCATTTCACTGCTTATATCGGTGAGAAGGCTCACGAATCCGAGAATGAGTATATTGGAGTTTAGCCAGTTTTTCTTTTGCACGTTCTGCTCTTCCAAGAAATCACCGCTAAACTTTGATTTGAAATCACTTGCGTCTTTTGTACACGGGTTTGGGCTCTTCCTTTGACTCAGTGTAATCTTTGAAGGGCTTTTTTCTGTGCTTGAGTGCAAAGTAGACTATTGCAAAAGTTGCTAGAAGAACAACTACGATGACTATGAGCAGACCGCCTCCAATTGCAATGGTTGCGAGTGTATTGTCAGCTGCAGGCGGGGACGTTTCGGTTTGATTTGCTGCAGTTTGGTTTGCTGGAGTGATTTCGTCCGGAGCTTTTGCAAGCTTCTCTTCAACTGAAGCAATGAGCGCGTCTGCTTCTGCGAGGGAAGCGTCCGCAGCAGTTACGTTTGAAAGCGAAAGATAAAGACGCGCGTTCGCGAGTTTCGTGCGTGCAGTTGTAAGCTCAATCTGGAGCTCTGCTTTGTTTGCGCCAGAGTAGTTTGCGAGCTTAATTTCTACTTCTGCAATCTTAAGTTCGGTTGCGTTTGTACTTGAGACTACTGCAATTTGGATGCTCTGCGCTGCGCTGTCGTCAACGAGCTTCTGGTATGCGGTGTATTTTATTTCTGCGCTTTTGTAGGAAGATATTGCGCTTGCATAATTCTTTGCCGAGATATATGAAGAAACTTTTGCAAGCTCCGCTTCAATTTCAGAAGTGCTCGCAGTTAGGTTGTAGAGGTCTGCTTTTGTCTTGAGTGTGCTTACATTTATTTCCATGTCTACTTTGAGTTTGACTAAACGGGCGGAAATGGAAGAATCAAGCTGAGTTTTTGCTGAAACTGCGTCGTCATGCACACTTTTTGCATTCTCAGTTGCATTTGTGTAGTTCGCAGATTGATAGTTGTTGCGCGCAATTGCAAGTTTCGAAGAAGCGATGGAGAGCACTGAGGAATAGTTGTTGATGCTAAGCGAGGTTGCATGAGTTGAAAGTGAATTTGCTTCATTTAATGCCGATTCTGCAAGTGAAATTTCTTCTTGGCTTGAAATCGAATTTGCAACTGGAGTTGTAACTGGCGCGTCTGCAGTTGGCGAGAAAATCTTTATCTGGCTGTTGCCCGTGTCTGAAACGTAGATGTTGCCCGCTTCATCGCCGGAAATTCCAGCTGGAAGCTCGAATGTGAAGCCAGCGGTGCTCTCGGATGTCGAGCCGAAAGTTAAGAGTGGCATGCCGTCGCTGTCGAAAACTACTGTGCGGTTGTTGTGGGTATCTGCAACGAAAACGCGCTCCTGCGCGTCAACGTAAACGTCTTCTGGCCCGCTAAGAGTAATTCCTCCTTTTCCACGGCCTATGCTCGTTATGAATGTGTAGTTTCCAGTATAGAAAACCGCAATTCGGTTCTTGTCGTGGTCTGCAATGTAAAGCTTGCCGTTGCGAACATAAATTCCGTAGCATCGCCCTATGTCTGCATCGTAGACATCTCCTTTTCCAAAGAGCCCGGAAGTGTATGTGCGGTCGACTGTGCTGTAGAGCAGGACGCGCATCTTGTTCGTGTCTGAAACGTAAATTCCATCTTCGTTGACGAACACATCCGCGGGCTGTTCGAATAGATAAACATCAGAACTTGCAGAATCGCCTATTGTATTATCGTATGCGAAGCTGTGCCCGAAGATTTCTATTCGATTGTTTTCCGTATCCGCTACGTAGGTTTTGTTATTGTACATGTAGACCCCATGCGGGTGCGCGAAGAAGTAGTGCGTTGTTCCCCATGCACCTCCAATTGACTGTTTTATGGAGTATGTGGGAGGAGCTAAAACCCGAATTTGCTGTTTGTCTGAAACATTTCCTTGGTCTGCGATGTAGATTTCGCCGCTCGGGTGAACGTATAAACCGCTCGGGTGAACGAAGTTGTTCCAGTCCGCGCTTCCCTCGCTCCCGTTGAGCGTGCGGTTGAATGCGTAAGTGAGCGCGCTTGCGCTTGAGCAGAGAATGCATGCGAAGATGAACAGAGATAGCAAAACGTTGCGCTTTATCATGAATATCACCAGGTAGTAATTCGAGTGCCTTATTTAAAATGTTTGCGCGCCTGTTGCGGGTGTTAAGCGATGCATGAAGGGAGACGTTCATCGCGCGTAATCTCATATCCCAGATGATAAAAGCGCGCGTAAACAAAGAGGTCTAGTTCTTGCGCCATGCACGCACGCGCGAATGGAAGAATGCGCTTCTTGAACTCGAGAAGAGGCTGGTGTATGCACTGATTTTCCTCCTTATTTTCGCTTTCTTCCAAATCGAGTTTAGTGAATGCTTTCGGCTCAATTGCGCGTGCAATCTCGGTGAGCGCATCTGCAGCGCTCCAGCGGACGAACTTTTCTTCGTCAGAAAGAGCAAAAATGAGCGATTCTTCTATTTCGCGCTTTTGCTCTGCATCTTTCCAGAGTTTTCCGAGCGCGTTTGCAGAATTTGCGCGCCTCCAGCCGTTGAGGTCGTCTTTGATTGCTTCGAGAAGCGCTTCAACTGCTTCACTGCTTTTGCTCTTCGCAAGCTCAATGCACGCGTGAGATGCGCCAGAAAAATCGTCGGAATCGCCAATTTTGCGCACGAGTTCGAAAATTGAGAGCTGAACTGGAGGTTTAGATGCAAGCGAAGGGTCTTTTTTTATTGCAGAATCAGTGGGCTTTTTTAAGTAGGATTCAATTAATCCGGGAAATCGCTTTTGGAAAAATTGCTCGTTTAGAAAGGGATTGCCGCGGGTAGGTTTTACTGAAGAAGTATATTTTAAATGTTGAGGCCAAGCCTGAGGAACTCCCACAGGATGTATGAATAGGATGAAGGAGTATATAAATATTGAGGTTCAGAAATATTCAACGGGAGCTGATTATATGCCGCAAGCTGACGGAAGACCGACGTTTGATGAATATTTTATGCGCATGTGCTATTTGGTTGCAGAGCGCTCGACGTGCAAGAGGCACAAGTACGGTTCGGTGATTGTGCGCGGAAAAAGACTGCTTGCAACGGGTTATAATGGAGCGCCCAAAGGGCTTCCGCACTGCTTGGAAATTGGGTGCTTGAGAGACGAATTGGGAATTGCAAGCGGAACAAGGCATGAAATTTGCAGAGCTGTACATGCTGAGCAGAACGCAATTCTGCAGTGCGCGCTTCATGGAATTTCTGCTGACGGGGCAACTCTGTATATAAACGAAATTCCGTGCAGGATATGCGCGAAGATGATTATCAACGCGGGAATTAAGCGCGTAGTTTATACTGCTGGAAAATATCCGGATAAAGAAGCATTTGAGCTTTTTGAAAAAGCAGAAGTGAAAATGGATAAGCTGGATGAAAGCTTATTTGTCAAAAAGTAGAGCAAAAATTTCGCGCGCGCCTTCCTTGCTTAAATTTCTGTTCATGTTTCCGCACATGGGGTCGAGAATGCACGAAGGGCATCCGCTTTCGCATTTGCACGAATTTATTCTGCGCGCCGCCATTTTTTCAATTGCCTCGAATTTTTCGTAGACGATGGAAGTGAGCCCTGCTCCGCCGGGAATGCCGTCGTAAACATATGTTCTTCCATAAGGATAGCTGATTCCCCCGAATTCTGAAGAGTCCGCGCCTGTTAGCGCGGGCATCATTGCAATTGAAACGTGCTCGAAGGCGTGCAGAGCGTCTGCAAAATCCCCAACGCTTGAAACAATAGATTCAGGCATGTCAAACCAGATTGCAAGAGTGTCAAACTCGTAGTTGAGGGGCTCTTCGAGCTCGCGCTTCTCAAGAAACGCATCGTTGAAAGCGAATTTGCGCGCGTAGCCGTAAACCTGCTCGGAAATGTGGACTTTTCCAAAGTGAAGTTTGCCCCCAAATGCGCGCCGCGTTTTGTAGATTTCGATTTCTTCAGCACTCTTCTCGCGCAGAGCAGTAGTATATTCACTCGTTTCAAAAGCAAGGCGCTGGACGCGCGCAATTTTTTCCTCCAAATCAAGCGAACGCGAGATGAATTTTTCGCCCCCGTGAAGGTAGATTGCCCCTGGAAAAAGCTCGCCTATTGCCATATGTTCTTCGCGCGAGCCGATTATTTTCTGTTCATCTAAATTGAGAATGCGTACGTTGCTTCCTGCACCGCGCATGTTCATTTTTCTCAGCTCTTTGATGAGGTGTTTCTGGGGAATCCATCCGCCTGCGAACTGCCTTAAGGACTCTTCTGTTTTCAGCTCATTGAAAATTTTGCGGGCAGCTTCGCTTTTCAGCTCTTCTTCTTCCAAAGGAAAATCGCGCGCCATTGCAAGAATGTGCTGTTTGAGAATGTGCTCGTTGTCCGCGTTTAGGTAGCAACTTTCAACTTCGCCGCGTGCGTACTCGCGCACGTTTTCAACGTAGAATTGATCCAAAGGATTTTCGCGCGCAACGAAAATTGCAGTAGCTGGCTGCCCTTTTCTTCCAGCTCTCCCGATTCTCTGCTTTACGCGCGTAATTGTTCCCGGAAAACCTGCGAGAATGACTGCGTCAACGCTTCCAATGTCCATTCCCAACTCGAGAGCTGAGGTGGTTGCGAGCGCGCTTATTTTTCCATTCTTGAAATCGCGCTCGAGCTGTTTTCTGTGCTCGCTGTCTAATCCGCTTCGGTAGACGCATAGGGAAAGCTCTTTTTCGCGCGCCATTATCCCTATTCGCTCAACTACTGCGTGGCTGTTTCCAAAAAGAAGGAGTTTTTTTCCCTGCTGTAAAAGCTGCTCTGCAAGGCTCACGCTCTTCGTAGTGTAGCTCTCGCTCTGCGGGTTGCAGATGTAGTGCGTGATTTTTGGCTTGGGCGCCCATTTTGCCTCAACGAGCGAAAATTTCTCTTCAATCAATTGCTCTGCGAATTCGCGCGCGTTTCCAATTGTTGCAGAGCAGCAGAGAAATTGGAGCTCGCGCTCGTGCTTGGAAGCAATGCGCTTTAGGCGCCTGAAAACGTTTGCGGAGTGCGCGCCGAAAGCTCCTGAGTATGTGTGAATTTCGTCAACAATAACGAAGCGCAGTTTTTTGAAGAACTCGCGGAAAAGCGTTTGCCTTAGAAGCATGAAGTGGAGCATGTCTACATTGGTTATCATGATTTGGGGAAAACTCGCGCGGATTTTTTCGCGTGTGTGTTGTGAAGTGTCGCCGTCGTAGACTTCTGCGCGCACGCCAAGCAGAGCAAAGTCTCGGAAGCGCTCAAGCTGGTCGCGCGCAAGAGCTTTTGTTGGAAAGAGAAGGAGCGAGCACTCTCCGTGAAGCGCGGCTTCGACAACTGGAATCATGTAAATTTCTGTTTTTCCAGAAGCAGTTGGCGCACTTATTACTATGTTCTCGCCCGCGCGCGCTTTCTCAATTCCCTCGGCTTGGTGCTTGTAGAACTGCAGAATTCCGCGCGCTGAAAGAACGTCGGCAACTGTGGCGTCTAGGGCAAGCTCGGAATAAGCGGCGTTTTTCTCCTTTTCTTCAAAAGATTCCGAGAGTTCGTCGTCTAGAAGCTGGGGCTTTTCTTTCTTTTTCATTTCTGCGCCTCAAAAGAATATGCGCGTGCATGTATAATATAATTAGTACGCACCAACTTGCCAGTGTGAATTAATTCATTCCGATGCGGAACGTCTTTATTTCATCCACTATATACTCCAGAAGCGCTGTAAGCTCCGCGTTATCTGCGCAATCCTGCAGGTTTCTAAGCACTGAAACTAATTTGCTCTTAGGAGTTTCAGAAATAAGCACGCAAACATTTCTCGCAAGCACGCTGAAGGGATCAGTAGGGTGAGGAGGGGATATTGGCTTCCAGGGATTATATTCTGTGTCTATCTTAAGCTCGCGCGTTATTCTTGCTTCACAGCGGAGAGCTGATTTGAAGAAGCAGTAAAAGGCATCCTGTAGTGCGCTTCCATCCTTCATCTTGCCTAAAAATACATAAGTAGCGGAGAGGTTTCTGATTGCTTGAGCGGAAAGATGAGAATGCAAGCGTGTTTCTATTGGCTTCCATTTTTTCAGGCTGTTCTTCAACGTGTTGTCTTTTTTTCTGATTTCATCAAGCGTGTTTTTGTTTATTCCTTTAGGCAGAAGCACTATTATTGAGCCTCCAATAAACTCGGTGCTGATTCCGAGGCTATTGAAAACAGGCTGGAGCCCCCTGCTATCTCCCAATCCAAACAGTTTCTTTGCGTCTTCTCTTGAAAGCAAGCGGAAGCCTTTCCCCTCAAGTTCTTTCGCACGCCTGCGGGCATGCTCAACTGCACGCTTGATGCGTTCATAATCTTCCCTTGAAATGAAGCGCTTTCCTATTGCGTTTGTGTAGATCCTTACTGGCTCGGGCGTTTGTTCTTGAGCTACTGCAAGCTCTTTTATTATTATAAAGCATTTGCCATCAATGCAGCGCTTGGGCCTAACTCCTGGATTCATAATGCGTTTGGTTCTGAGCCTGAAGAGAGGCACTGCATTCTTTGGAGCATCTGCATCTTCGCGCGCAAGCAGCTTCTCGGCAGAGGATTTGACTATGAGCTGTTTTCCGTAGATGGATACGGTTTTGAGCTTTCCGTTCTCGCAGTAGCCGTGAATCGTTCTCTTCTGAACGTTCAGAAGCCTGCGCGCCTGCCCTTTCGTAATCAGCTCTCCGAAGCAAGCGGCGATTTCTTCGGCTTTTTTCTTCTCTTCCTCGAAAGCTTTTGCAATTTTGGAGTAGTCTTCGCTGGAGAGGTGAAGGGGGCTTCTGCCGTCCGAAAATTTGAAAAGAGGAAACTTGATTCCGATCTCGTTTTTTGCGAGCTCGAAGAGCAGGAGAAACTTTTTGCCTTCGATTGTTCTTACGCGCTTGCGGAGAGTTGTTTGAGTGAGAGTGGTGCATTCTGGAATTTTTGAAAGCGGAACCGTACCGCGCTTTTCGATTTCTGCTGGAGGAAGCTCCTTCTCGAGCTCGCTTATTGCGCGCAGAAGCTCGCTGCCATAAACATAGTCGGTTGAACTGAGATTGAGGCAGCTGCCAATTCTCTCGAGTTGGCGCTCTGTTCGCACTGGCGGCTCCGAAAGCGGAACACAGATTTCGTTTAGGAGCTTGCCTGAAAGTCTGAGGGGTTTGTTGCGAGTCAATGTTGTTCCTGCGCTTTTTACGTGCCTCCGAACAATGTCTATGTCTTTAATTCCAGCGGCGCGCGCAGCTTCCGCGCACGTGTACGAGTTCGCGTCTTCAAATGGCTTGCCCATGTAGACGAGTTTGCCTTTGAACGGAGCGCGCTTGATTTTTCCAGACTCGAGCATTTTGGAAAATGCGGAAAAGGATACTGTTTTCCATAGTATGAAGAATTCGTACGCTTTCTGCGCGCTGTAGAGCGCTTCGGAACATAATGAGTCTTTTGCTACCTCGCGCATTTGCGCGCGGAAAAGAGGGTTTTTGGGAACTGACTCTCTTGCCAGTTTTGCCTCAAGCAGGGAGCGTCGCGCGCTTTGAGCAGGTTGAACTCTGCTCCTTGCATCCGCGTTTGTTTTTGTTTCCATAATCTCGCCGAGAAGCAGTGTATATGTAGGTCGATAGCTAGTATAAAAAGGAAGCAGTTGCAGTTAATTGTAATTGAAAGTGGACAAAAGCTGTACTATTAGATTGAGAACCTCGCTGAGATTTGAAGATTCATGCGAAACTTTTGCAATGTGCGCCAGCGTATCGGCCGCCTCTTCCCCGCGTTCTATGTTCAAAAGTAAAGTGTAAAGATTGCCCGTGAGTGCGTTGAGCTGATTGGATAGGTGAGTTTTTCTGGCCTCAGTTAGTTCATTGCCATTTTCGCGCAGTTTGCGGTAGGAATTCAGCGCCTTTTCGAAAATGTGGAAAAGATTTATTCGTATTTGCGTGTTCAAGGTTTCGTCTTTGGCGTCAAAAACGCAGAGCTCTTCAAACTTTTTGAGCGCCTGCAAAGAAACGCACGTTTTCAGAAGCTCGTGAATTTTGCTGAAACGCTTGGGAATTTCGAGTTTGGAATGTTTGGGTTCTGCATATTGCTTGAAGGACTTCGAGGCGGCTGGTTGCTCATTGCCATGGGTTTCGTTGATTATCTGCGTATGCAAGCCTCCTTGCCTAAGAATTATATACTCTCTTCCGCCCAAGAAGAGCGTCTTTAGTTTTCCGCTTTTGCACCAATCGCGTGCAGTTCTGTCCTTCATATCCAAGTAGCTTGCTGCTTCCGCTTTGGTGGCCAGCATTAATCGGTATTCTAAAATATATTTATGCTTTTGAGAGATTATGTACTTGAAAGCTCCCAAAATGCGGGTTTCGTCATCTTTGCTTACATAGCGCTTTCCATAAACGTCTACGTAAATGCGCGTATTGCTGGGCTTTATATATTTGTTTGTCTGGAGCTCCTGGAAATAAGCGAATCTCATTCCATCTTTGCTAAATGTTGCTTTGTTTACTGCGAGAAGCACCCTATCTTTTTTCGGAAGTTTGGCGTTTAGTCTGGCAATTTCCTTTCGCAGACTGCTGAGTGCAACTGCTCCGGCTGGAATATCCAACTTGCTTCGCACATTTAGTAGAACATTCACTGACTTCAAAACTACAAACTCCTTTCCTCTAATTACCACTGTTTTGAGCTTTCCGCTTTTGCACCACTCGGTTACTGTTTTCTTTTCCACGCTAAGAAGTTTTCGCGCCTTTCCTTTTGTAATCAACTTTCCGTGGGTTTGTTTGAGCTCCTTCTCTTTTTTCTTCTCGTCTGCAAAGAATTGGACGATTGCATCAAAATCTTTCTTTAAAATGTGAAACTCGCACAAGCCGTCCGGAAACTCGATGATTGGGAATTTGTTGCTTAGTTTGCTGTTCTTCATTTCCGGAATTATTAGGAATTTTTTCCATTTTCTTCGTGGAGGCGCCGGTAGAGATGCCGCACTGAAAGCGGAGTTCGGTTTGTGAGCTTGGTTAGAAGGATTGTTCCAAGCTGTTCGATTTCAACTGGAGGAAGCTCCTTTTCAAGCTCGTTGACTACGCACAGAAGCTCTTCTCCCTTAAGGTAAACTGTTGATCCGCGCGGGTCAACGCCGCCCCAGATTTTAGCCTGCTTTTGCGTTATTATTGGCGCTTCCTTTAGGCAGACAAAAATTTCGTTTAGCGCTTTTCCTGAAATGGGGGTGAAGTGCCCGCGCTTAAGAAATATTTGGTGCGAGTGCAAGTGCTTGGAAAAGTTTCCTTTTTCTACTTTTGTTATTGCAAGAATTTCAGTGGAAATGTAGGAGCGCGACTCGTCAAAAGGTTCGCCCAAGTAAACCAGCTTGCCTCCAAACGAAATTCCTTTTATTTTTCCTTTGCATATGTGAGTTGAAAAAGTAGCAAACGGAATTTTCTTCCAGTGCTGAATTATTTCATGCGCCTTGTACGCGCTGTAGAGCGCGTTTGGAAGAATGGATTCTTTTATTGCTTCGCGGATTGTCTGCAGGCTCTCGCGCTTTTGGAAGCGCGGATTGCCATTAGTTAAGCCTGCTGTTGTTTGAGCTGGCGCCTGCTGATTTGGAGTGATTTTTGGTTCTGCCATAAAATGTGCCTTTTTGCTGTTTTGGATGTATTAATATGGGTCGCAAGTGGTATAAAAAGGGCTCAGTTTTTAGGGCTAAAAACTCGGGAAGCGGGCAAAAAGGTATAAAAAGGGGAGTTCTTTAAATATTATGGGCCTTATGCAAGATCCGAAGCTGAATGGCAACGTCACGGGAGGAGGCGGCCAGATAGCGGCGAATGGACTTAATTCTGCTAGGGTAGGTGCGCACAAAGAGAAAGGAAATGATGAAAGAGCGCGCGTTATTTTTGAACGGCTTAAAACAATGGTGGACGTTATTTCTACAGATCCTAGCGTTCTCTCCGAGCTTGCGGAAAAAAATCCGCGCGAAACTGTGGCTTTTTTGGAAACGTTGGGATGCAATGGCGAAGAATACAGCAGAAAGATAGTAGTAGACATAGAAACAATCGTAGAGTGCACAGATAACCAAGTTGTAAAGGACGCTGCACAGAGAGCGCTTGAAAGAATTGAAAGAGGAGTTACCAGCAAGCCTCTTTGTGAGCTAAAAGGGGAGGAAATCGAGCTTTTTGCAGATTCAATAAGTTCGATGAGCGCATCTGATGAAGCATATGTGCAGGTAATCAGCAGTTTGGAAGAAGAAAATCCTCATTTGAGGGCGCAGGCGATGTTGATTCTTAAGAAAGCGCCGGCAGAGAAAACACCGGGCGAAGAATTGACTGCAGCGCTTGAAAAAGCATTTGAACGCGAAAGAGATCCGAAACTGCTGGTGGATTGCCTGCTCCTCATTAGGAAATACGGGGGCACGAAAAAATGCGCGGAAATGAGAGATGGTTTAAGAAAAAAACTAACTGAAGCAGATTCTGAAATACGCAGGAAAATTTTATTTGAGCTTAAGTGGCATTCATTCCCGGAGTTTCTCGAGCTGTATGGCTGTGTATTGAATGGAGATTTTTGCAGGGAAACTACGTTTGGAAAAAATGAAAGAAGCGAATTGCGAAGCCTAGGAATTGAATGTATAACAAAAATTGGCTCTAAGGAAGCGGCTGCAGCAATAATGGAGATGCTTAAAAACAGAGCTGGAGATCGCCAGATGCTGAGCGCGGCAGCAGACGGAGCGCTCATGATGTATATAGAGAAAGTTGAGGGGATGGAGTACAGGGAGCTTGTACAAGTGCTGGCAACCTTGCTGAATACTGTTTCTTCAGCAAGTACGCCTCTCAATAAAAATGAGGGGAGCCAGCAGAAGGAAGCAGAAGAAAACAGAGAAATGCGCGGGCATGTGCTTGATGTTTTAAGTATGATTCATGCAGAAAAGCAGAGACGCGCAGTAAAAAGGTAGTTCTATATTAGAAAAAACGGGGATGCTGGTGCGTTTAAGGAAAAATTGGAGTTGGCTTCTACGCTTATGAGGCTGCCAGAAGATAAACTTAAGGAGGCAATAAATGATATGCTCAACAACATCACAAGCAAGAATGGAGGGGGCAGTTCAGAACGCGCTCCAGAACGGATGACTGTAATAAATGTGCTTTATAGCGAGCTGAAAGCGCTTGGCAAACAAGCTGAGGAGTTGCAGAAAAAAGCGGAAAAAGAGAGGAAAAAAAGCAGCGAAACCTGCAGTCAAACGCAAACTAAAGGGAGACCTAAATAAAGAGGGTAAGTTTTAATTCTTGTTCTTTCTAATTAGAGTATATTACGGCTTTGGGTGGTCTTGTGGCGAAAAAGGATGTTTTCGTGGGAAAATACAATGATTTGATTAACCCCAAGCTTAATCTTGCGAAAAAAATTTCTGTTTTTGACAGCACGCTCCGCGACGGAGAGCAGGTGCCGGGAGTTTCCTTTAAACTAGAGGAGAAATTAGAGATTGCGCGTGCGCTTGACAAACTGGGCGTTGACATCATAGAAGCGGGCTTTCCCGTGAACTCAAAACCCGAGTTTGAGGCAGTGAAGAAAATCGCTAATGAGAAGCTCGATGCTGTGGTTTGCGGGCTTGCGCGCGTAAAAAAAGAGGATATGGATGCGTGCATTAATGCGGACGTGGGTTTAGTGCATGTGTTTGTTTCAACTTCGGATTTGCATCTCAAATATCAAATGGGAAAAACGCGCGAGGAAGTCTTGCGCATGGCGGTTGATGCAGTTGAGTATGTTAAGGAGCACGGAAGAAAATGCTTATTTTCCGCGATGGATTCTTCGAGAACAGAATTGAGCTACTTGAAGGAGGTATGCAAAGGTGCAGAAGATGCGGGTGCAGATATTATTAATCTCCCGGATACGGTGGGAGTTCTCCACCCGTCTGCAACGAGGTATTTGATTGGCGAGATGAGAAAAGTTCTCAAGGTGCCCATTGATATGCACTGCCACAATGATTTTGGGCTCGCAGTAGCAAACACGCTCGCAGGAGTTGAAGCAGGAGCGAACGAAGTTCAAGTAACGATTAATGGAATGGGGGAGCGGGCAGGAAACGCAAGCCTTGAGCAGGTTGTGATGTCGCTCGAGGCGCTCTATAATGTTAAAACTAATATTAAAACTGAATTTATGACGGAAGTTTCACAGCTTGTTGAAAAATATTCAGAAGCTCCCCTTCCGCCTTTCTGGCCGCTGGTTGGAAAGAATTCGTTTGCACACGAATCTGGAATTCACGCACATGCAGTTTTGAAGTGCGCTGAAACATTTGAGCCGCTAAGACCGGAGATGGTTGGGCAGAAGAGGAGAATTGTTATTGGAAAGCACAGCGGAAAGGCGTCAATTGAAAGTGCGCTCAACTGCCTTGACTACAAGAATCTGTCGCAGGAGCAGGTGCTGGTAATTACTAAGAGGATAAAGGAAGTCGCGGAAATCAAGAAGCGAATTTATGATGAGGATATAAGAGCAATTGCAGACGATGTTATTGGGCACGTAGGGAGAAAAGAACCCTCAATTGTTCTTGATGAAATTACGGTGGTGAGCGGAAATAAGATTACGCCGACTGCTTCGGTTGCGCTCAAGTTCAAGAACGAAATGCTCAAAGGCGCGGGGCAGGGAGTTGGGCCTGTTGACGCTGCTGCAAATGCAATTCAGGCAATTCTCGGGAAACACTCGAAAATCAAGCTCAAGGAGTATAATTTGCGCGCAATTACCGGCGGAACGGATGCGCTTGCCGACGTTACGATAAAAATAGCTGACGAGAAAGGCAGGGAATTTCTTGCAAACGCAGTGCATGAAGATATTGTAATGGCGAGCGTGCAGGCGTTAATTCGTGCGATTAACGATTCGATGGCTAAGAAGTAGGAATGGTCTTTTGCTCTTTGTGGTTTTCTGTGCTTGGAGGAAACCAGTAAGCGTAAGTGCGGCTTCTGAGCACGCCTTTAATTGATTCCGGAGCAGATGTTGGAGATACTAGACGCGATGATGCAGAATAGAAAGATTTTAGGTAGAACGTGTTGGGCGCTTCTGGAGATAGTACTGCTACGAGAATTACGCGCTCGGTTCGATGCTCATTTACGTGCATCTCGTAAACTGAAGAGGTTGTTTGGAGAATGAAGCGCCCTTCAGAGATATTTGATTTGCTGTCATAAATTTCTTCGTATAGAACGGATGCAGGTTTTGTTTTTCCGCAGAGCATGTCTGCTATTTCTTCAGTTGTGATGTCGTCCATGATGTTTACGTGCGACTCAACTGCGTGAAATAGACCCGAAAGTCTTATGCACAGAGAGTAGCCGTCGCAGATTATGAATGTGCGCGTGAGTTTGCAAAGGGTTTCAGAGATAACTTCGAGCTTTTTGAATGCAGACTTTTCAGAAAGAAGGTGCTTGCCGAATAGAGCGGGAAGTTTCAAGCCCTCGTCTTCTAAGTGGTTTATGAATACATCTATTTTTGCTTCGGTTTTTTCTATCTCCTTTTTTATTTTCTCGGAGTTTTGACTGTGTTCGTGTCTCCTTGAGTAGTTGTTGAGTTTTGCTTGGAGGTTGTGCAGTCTTCGCAGGTCGCGCATTGCTCCGACTAGGAACACCTTTGCGTTCATAAATCCGAGCGCGTAAAGTTTGGCGTGTGGAAACAGAGTGTGGGTATTTTTTTCTTTTTTGTTTTTCGTGGAATCGGCTTGTGGCTGTGAAGAATGGTCTTTTCGCATTGTCTCTACTAGCAGAGGGGCGAACTTGAAAGCATCCCAGTAATGGTTTCCGTTGCCTTTCCTAATGGATTTATTCACCGCAGAGTGCTTGATTTCTCGCTCTGAGCGGTATGTTCCTTTTGCCATAGTGTATCCCGTCTAATCGTCTAAATAAGCATTATTGTTGGCGCTTTTAGAGTATAAAAACGTTCGGATTTGAATTTTTGGAAAGAATGGAGAAACTGAAGATGGGAATACGCTTATATACGCGAGATGAGTAGATTTTGTGCGGGGTGAAAGGCGTGGCGAGATGGTACACTTACGAAATGCTTGCAATAGTGGTTCTTGCGCTTGCTGCGCTCGGATTGCACGCGTATAACAATGTGCTCGGAGTTCCTACTAACTACGGGATTACGCTTGATTTAGCCGGAATTCCGATTCTGCTCGCGTATTTTCTTTTTGGATTTTCCGCCGCGCTTTACGCTCTTGTACTTCTAACGATTGGAATTGTGCTTAGCTCTTCTGCGGGATGGAAAGACGCAGGCATGGCTTTCTCGCTCATTCTCCCCGTGCTTCTTGCACTGGTTTTTTATGAGATTGTGAAAACAAAGGGCGCACGCGCTTTCAAGTATGTTTTACTAATCTTCATTGCTTCCGCACTCGCTGTGATTATTGCGGATTATTCCGCACTTTCAAAAGCAGTTGAGAGCAAAGAGCTCGCGCAGGCGCTTCCGCTTTTAATCATCGCGTGCTTTTCGTTCATGCTCGTGAAGCTTGCGGAGTTCACGGGCTATGACTATGACGAAGAGGTTTTCAGAAAGCTGAGCTCGCTCGCTTCGATTCTCGTGATTGCGGTAGTTATTTGCGGAGTCGTAGGCGTAGTTTGGAATGTTTACTACATTAAGCCAGTATATTTCGGCTACAGCATAGAGCAGGTGATTGCGAGCATTCAGAACGCAGGAATTCCTTTTGCAAGCGCGAAAGCGCTTCCGTGGTATTGGAAGGTGTTTGGGTGGAGCGCCGCGCAGGCACTCGTGAGCGTGCTCGCTGCATGGATTATTGCGTATAAGTTCGGCCTAATTAGAAATTACGAAACACTTTAACGCGCTTTAACTTCTTTAAACTAAACTGCGCCGCAGATGTCTTCGAAGCGCCTGTTGATTGCTTCCGCGCGCTTCTGGGTTATTGTGTAGTTTTTCTTCTGCTTTTCGAGCTCGTCCAAGTACATGAAGAACCAGCCCAATCTGTTTATCCGCCACGCGATGAAAGTAGTTATTCCTGTGTTCTCTTCCCATTTTTTGAGCCCTTCGAATTTCTCTACTTCGATGCCCACGCTCGTAGCGCTCCATGCTTTGCATTCGAACGCGTACTGCTTTCCTTTTCTGAAAGAGAGCAAATCGGGCGAGAGAGTATTCACTCCGCTTCCTGCCGCGCGTATTACTGAGAATCCGTTTTCAGAGAATCGGTTTATCAACTCGCGCTCCCCGCGCGCGCCTTTTGCGTATCTTCCAAAACCCATAAAATGGTTTGGCAGATTACGCTTATAAACATAGCATGAGAAGTTGAAGCGGGTGGTGAGAATGAAGCTAAAAACCGACGTACGCGTTGGGGACTGCATGACGCGCGGAGTAGTCACGTTAAAAACCAGCGAGAGTGCTTACGAAGCTGCAAAAGCATTGAAAAGAAATAGAATTGGATGCGTGATCGTAACCGAGAACAAAAAAGTTGCCGGAATTGTTACTGAGCGCGATTTGGTTTACAAAGTGCTTTCAGCTGGAAAGGATGCAAAGAAGGTGAAGCTGAAGGGAGTGATGAGCACTCCTGTAAAAGTAGTTCTCGTAAATACTACGATAAGCGAGGCGGCGCAGATTCTTAAGCAGAAGGGCGTGAAGAGGCTCCCAGTGGTTGATGCCAAAAAGCGAGTGGTTGGAATAGTTACAGAGGGAGACTTGCTTTCTGCTTATCCTGGGCTTCTCGAGGTGCTCTCAGAGAAGGAGCAGATTGAAAGATTTGGCTCAAATTCATATGTACGCACCGGCAGCTGCGAGAAGTGCGGGACGTACTCGGAGACGCTGAAGTGCTCGAGCAAAGGAGCAGTCTGCGAGGAGTGCCTTGAGGAAGAGGAAATTTAGGGGCAAAGATTTATATTGGATGAAAAACACAATAGATACGCTGTGCAAGGATGGCTGTGGGAGTTTAGACAGGCAATGAACGGCAGTCAACATTGCACAGTACATATTCACACGATCAATATCTCCTGCTCATTTTATCATGGAGTGGAAGAAAAGACATGAAAATCGAGGCAAAGGTCGTCCCAAATGCTCGAAGTTTCGGGATAGAATACGCCGAAGGAAGGTTAAAAGTAAGATTAACCGAAGAAGCTGAGAAGGGGCGGGCGAACCTTGAATTAGAGCAGGAGCTTAGCAAGTTGCTCATGTGCCCTGTGAAAATCATTAGGGGAGCAACTGCAAGAAGGAAACTCTTGGAAATAGGCGTTGAAGATGAGAAGGAGTTCCTTAAAAGAATTGCAAATGCAGGGAAAAAGAAAGCTCCTTAAACGCGTGTTTGGGGAATTAAATAGCAAGCCTCTGCTCGTTGAAGGGAAGACGGATGTAGAAGCCCTTAAGGGAGCGGAAGTTTGCGCAGAAATCCATGCAATCCACTCTGGCATGGATAATGTTTGCAAAAAGTTGATCGCTGAAAAGTAAAATCCGAAAAAAGCTGAGGCATATCCTCGGAATCAGCCGATTTGAAGAATTTGATGAGAAAGTTGAAAACTTTCTCAGCTTTGGGATTTAGAAATTCCAATGATGAAAAACTGAAAAAAATTTATGGAGATGAGTTAAATGGGAAAGACGTATATAGACACTGTAAAATATGTAGTATATGCTAATTTGGAAATAGACGGATTGGTTGAAAAACCAGATGTTGTTGGCGCAATTTTTGGCCAAACTGAAGGCTTGCTCGGAGATGAATTGGACCTGAGAGAACTTCAGAAGAACGGCAGGATAGGAAGAATTGAAGTTGACCTTCAGCCAAGAGGCGGAAAGAGCGCTGGAAAGATTCTTCTTCCTTCAAGCTTGGACATGGTGGAAACCAGCATTCTGGGCGCAGCTCTTGAAACTGTAGATAGAGTTGGGCCTTGCGATGCAAGAATAAAAGTGGAAAAAATTGAAGACACGAGAAATGTGAAGAGAAAGGCTGTTGTTGAAAGAGCGAAAACACTGCTTAAAACGCTTTTAACTACTGAAATTCCTGAAAGCCGCGAGATTTCAGAGATGGTAAGGCAGGAAGTGAAGATTGCTGAAATAGCGGAATATGGACCCGAGAAGCTTCCTTCTGGACCGAACATAGCGAGCTGCGAGGCAATAATCATCGTAGAAGGGCGCGCTGACGTCCTCAACATGCTCAAGAATGACATAACGAACGTGATTGCAGTAGGAGGAGCAAACGTTCCAAAAACTATTGCAGCATTTTGCAGGGAGAAAGAAGTAACACTCTTCAGCGACGGAGACCGCGGCGGGGAAATTATTCTCCGCGAGTTAAGCCAAGTAGCAGACATTGACTACGTGGCGCGCGCACCTCCAGGAAGAGAGGTTGAAGAGCTCTCAAGAAAGGAGATAATTAAATGCCTCCGCGGACGTGTTCCAATTGAACAAGTTGATGGAGGAAATTTTGCTGGAAAGAGCGCAAGCACTTCTGAAGATAGAAGCTACCAGCGCAGAGGAACCAGCAGCAGGGGAAGAGATGACAGAGAACGAGAGCCGCGCAGATCGTCAATGCATGCGGAGCGCGAGAGGAGAGACTACGGCCAGCAGACAGCTCAGCAGGCGAGTCCGGCTCCAGCAGTAGTTTCTGCACCGGCTGCTCCGGCTCCGGTTTCAGCCCCTTCGGCTCCAGTTGCAACTGAAGCCGCTCCACAAGCGCTTACTGCAAGCTTGGCTGAACTTGAGAACACTCTTAGAGCAAGGCTCTATGACGAGAAGTTGGAATTGAAGAGCGAAATTCCTGTACGTGATTTGATAAAGACGCTTACTGACGGGGAAAGCGTGCATGCCGTTGTTTTTGACGGAATAATCACGCAGAGATTGGTAGACCTTGCAGAAAGCAAAAACGTGCGCCATCTCGTCGGAGTGCGCGTTGGAAATGTTTTCAGGAAGCCCGAGAATGTGAGCATAAGCACTAAGGGCTAAGCTGTAGCAAACAAATAAAACAAAAATAGGGGCGCGCGAGCGCCCTGCTTTTTACTTTTTCTTTTTAATTTATTTTACTTTCTCTTTCTGAAGATGCTTCTAAGCTCGTTGAGAAGGTCTGCTCTTTCTTCCTGAACGCTCGTAATCTTTTCCGCCATTTCTACCTTCTTGTCCCCGAGTTTTGAGAGTCTGCTCTTTCCTTCTGGAATAGTCTCCTTGGTTTTCAGGACGCCGCTTATTCTTTCTGAAATCTGCTTGCTTTCTGCAATGAGTTCAGAGAGCTGATTCTTTGAATTTTCAATGCGCCTGTTTAGTTCATCTTCACTGCGCTCCACTTGCCCAATTTCGTATTCATGGCTTTCGCCAAGCTCGCGCAGATCGTTCAAATATTTGCGCACAAAACCAGTTTCTATTGTTTCGCGCACGTTGCTGAACTCTTCTTCGCTCTCATTTATGTATGAACTGAACTTGTTGAGCGCGTCTTCGTAAGCCTGCTGGTGCGAAGAAAGCCAGTTGTCAACCTTTGAGAATTTCTCGAGCTCCTGCTCCATGTGTGCAGTTTTCTCGCGCTCTTCGCTGACTGCTTCATTCGCGAACTCGATTTTCTCGTGAACGTCTGCTTCAAGCTCGCGCATCTTTTCTAAATCGACTTCCATCATCTTTATTTTTGATGTTTCCTCGTAAATGCGCATCTTTGCCTCTTCAAGGCGCTCCTTCAACTGCTGTTCGTTCTCGCGCATTTTCACCAGAACTTTTTCCATCTCGCTTAGTTTTGAGGATTCGGTTTGGATGCGCGTAAGTGCGTCGTCCATATAGTTCTTGAGCTTTGAGTTGAGCTGTTTGAAGTGCGCTGCGTCCTGCTTTACGAGTTCGTTGGTTTCTTCAAAAGTTTTGCGCGCCTCGCGTTCAACATCCTTCATTTTGAGAACCTGTTTGTCTACGTCGCTTATCATGTCAGGTATGCTGATTGCACGCTGCTGGAGCTCAAGAATCTTGCGCTCCTTGTTGAGCAGAATATCGCGCAGAACTTCAACTTCGGATTCGAAGCGGCGCTCTATTGGAATGTAAGTTTCGCGCAGAAGCTTGTCCTTTGAGCGCTTTAAATTTTCAATCTCGCTCGCCTTTGCGTTGATTTCCGCAATTTTTGCCTTCAATTCCTCGGAAATCTGCATTGCTTCTGATTTTGGCTTGTCCTTGTCTTTTTCAGCTTGAGCTTGAAGCGAAGAAGCAGTTGGAACGTCGAAATGGCCTGCTTCGCTTGTTCCGTAATTGCTGATTAGGTTTATGGACTCGGGCTTTGTTTCGTAGATTGAGCGCGCTTCCTTAATTTCAAATTTAAGTTCGCTCTTCTCGTCTTTCTTAGTTGATTTCTTTTTCTCTTCTTTTTCATCTTTTTTCTCGTCTTTCTTAGTTGATTTCTTTTTCTCCTCCTTTTCATCTTCCTTCTTTTTTGAGAGCTCAAATTTTATTTCAGGAGCGCGGGTTGGAGTTAAAGGAGTATGTATAGGTTCAATGACTTCAATATTTCCGCTTCCAAGAACCTGCGGCTCGTCTGGCTCGTAAACGTCGGCGCTCTCGCTCGAGAGATAGTAATGAGCTGCTTCAGGAACAGAACCGGTCCAGCTTAGGTAGGTGCGCGTGAGCTTGTATTCAATCTTCACCAAGTCCTGCTCTTCAAGAACTCGGCACCATTTTTCAGCGCTTCGCTCGCTCATGCCCGCGGCTCGCGCGAGATCGCGCAGCTCCATGCGCTTGTTAACTTTAAGGATGCGAATTAGATTGTCTACGTCCGTGCTTATCAGCAAATCTCCTTCCACCATGCTCCCACCTCCATAATGGTGAATCACTGCTTTTCTGCTTGTTTCTATTCTTAATTCACTTCGATTTCGACGGCTTTTGCCTGTGTAATTTTCAGCCTGTAGCTGCCAGGCAGTTTTGCCTTCGCACGCCTATACGCTTCTTTTATTACGGGCAGGTTTGAGGACATTGTGCTTGCAGAAAACACTATCTGTCTTGCGTAAATTCTCGCTGCTCTATCCATCGCTCGCCCGTAAGCTTTGCGCATTCCTTTCTGGAGACGGTCGGCACCGGCTCCAAGAATCATCTTGTTTTCCCGCAGTACGTTGTGAGGGTAAACCTGCACGAACAATTGGTAGTTTTCCGGAATTGTTTTTTCCAGGTATTTGTTGACTGCCTGCCTCGCAGACTCGAGCGCGTTGTCGCGCACTTGAATCGGAGAGCTGCAAACTAAATCTATTTTAGTATCGTAGGCGCTGTTTATCTTGCCCATTTTGTAAATCACCAAACTGTTGTGGGGCATTGCCTTTACGAAAGATTTTTTTGGTTTTTTTCTTGAGTAGCGCGTCCATGCTACTTTGTTTATTTGTCTGCACGTCTTTGCGGGCCTTAGGGCCATATATTTCACCTCAATAACGGGAACGAGAGAGAATGTACTCTCGGTTCGAGAGATATAATAGGGGTTTACACCTATATAAACGTTTGTTCCGTCCTCTCGCAGTCTCGTAGTTTCTCCTCGTGTTCCCTTAAATAGCCATTTTCAGCTTAATAGCTTTGGTTTTCCGCTTTCGCCCTCGAGCTTCTTCTTTGCCGCCTCGAGAGCGTCTTTAGCAAGTTTCTTTTCCTCCTTGATTTCCTTCTCCTCCTTCTTTCCTGAGCGGTAGAGGAGGAGCCAAATAATTATGAGCGAAGCAAGTATTCCTAAGAATGCTGCAAAGAGCAGACCGATGATGAGGGGCACAAGCACAGAAATTACTGGAAGCAGGCGCATACTTTCATTGCGCGCCACGAATCCGCAAACCAGAGCGAGCGCAATTAAAAGCACCCAGATTCCGTTGCAGAGCGCAAAGCAGGTTGCTCCGCCCACGCATCCCTCGACGATTCCCGCGCAACCGCTTTTTATTCCCGGCTTGAGAATGTTTGTTCCTCCAACTGGAAGAATGCATTTCCCATCTTGGCAATAGCCTATTGAGCAATTAGCTGTTGCTTCGCAGGAAACGCCAAGAGGAACTGAGCCAACGTCTGGAGCGACGCATGTTTTAGCTGTGCAGTAGCCGCTTGTGCAGTCGCCTGTTAAATTGCACGCTCCGCCAACTTCGCTGAGCGCAAATGAAATTGAGGCAAAGGAAAACAAAAGCACCAATGCTAGCAAAATCTTCTTCATGAGAATTAGTTTAGGGCGAGAGCTTTAAATACGTTTCCGCGAGGGGGCGCGCGTCTGAAACCGCTTGGTTTACCTCGCTCTCGGTTACTTCCGAAGAGGGAAGAAGAAAAAGAAGAAAGAGCGGCTCGCCCTTGAAAAAGCGAGTAATTATTTCAAGCGAAGGAGAGTGAGTTGAAGAGCTTGCGAATTTTGGGGAGATTCCGCGCGCAAGAATTACGCTTCCTTTGTGCGCGAGAATTTTTTCTTTTGGAATTGGAGAGGAAGAAAGAGCAGAGTCTGCGAGAATCAATTCTTCCGCGCGCTCAACGTATTTGAGAAAGTTTTCAGGCGCGAGCCCGCACGGAATTGAAAGAAACACGCGCGAGTTTTTCGGCTCTAGGGCGCGCGCAAGAAGCACTCCGAATGAGTCGCGCGCAAAGAGCTCGTTGCCGATTCCGAGGAGGAGTTTCATGAATTCGTTTATGGAAGTTAGAGGTTTTAATGCTTCCCGTAATTTGCCGTTTTGTTAGTTATGAATGACAAGATTGGCGTGTTTTTGTTAGTTGTAAGTGACAAGATGGCTTTGAAGTGCCAATCCATAGCTATAAATAGCCCTTCCAGGCATCAAGTAGCAGCATGAGTGCGTGGGGGGATGTTCATGCAAAGAAATCTAATTGCCGCTAGAACGAATTTTCAGAAAGTTAATGCGCAGACTGCAAGTAGAGCAGGTGCGGATCGCAACAAATTTTTCAAAAGACAATTAGGCAGTAAAACGGAGAAAAAAGAAGAAAAGAAAGCTCCGCAGTTTGTAGTTATACCTATTGTTTCGTTGAAAAGCACGCGCAAAGTTGAAGAAATTAAAACGGAAACGCCTTCGGAAACCACTTCTAGAATTCACATGCCCCCAGTTTTACGGATAGCTGCGAGCGTGGTTTTGTTTGTTACAACGCTAGTTAGCACTCAGCTAACTGTGTTCGCTTCCAAACTGATTGGAGCGGAAGAAGAGGGAAACCCGTCGATAACTGAGAGCGCAGCAAAGAAACCGGGCGAAGGAATTGAGCAAACAGACATTCCTGGTTTTAAGTTGATCCAGACTGAATTCAACTACCTTTCAGCACCGATTTATGTGAATGGCAAGGTTGTTCAGGTTGGGATAAAAGGAGAGGGATCTTTAGCAGGAGCATACTATTTCGGGCTGCTAGATGAAGCGGATACCGGAGAGTATCAGCTCATTCAAGACGGTGATGCGGTGGAATGGGTGAATTCCGTTAGGAATCTTATGGCAATTGGGAATTCTGTTGTGTATATTAAGAGAGGATATGAAGGAGGAGAGCACGTAGTAGTTGACGGTGAAATAATCGGTAACTATGAGGTATATTATGGAAGAAT
>JBDROI010000029.1:0-8428 GCA_043810245.1 Microcaldota archaeon | reverse complement strand
TGAAGGAGTGAAGGATAGCGTAAGGAGCTTCAATGGCTTAAGGTGATTCGCTTGAAACTCGGAAAAGTTGAAAAAGTTATTTACGAGAAGTTTGAAAAGCGCGAGGGAATGGTTTTTGCGCTTATAGACCCGTGCGACTACGAGAGCGTAGAAGCTGCAGTAAAATGTGCGCGCGAAGCTGAGGAAGGAGGCGCAGACGTAATTTTAATAGGCGGTTCTACGAATGCGCAGGGAGACCTTCTTGATGGAGTGGCACGCGGAATTAAGGAAAAAGCCAAGGTGCCGGTGGTTCTGTTTCCGGGGAATATTGCAACGTTGACAAAGCATGCTGATGCAGTTTACTTCATGAGTTTACTGAACTCGAGGAATACTTACTGGATGGGCAAGGCGCAATTGCTTGGAGCTCCGATTGTGAAGCAGTTGAAAATTGAGGCGATTCCAGTAGGTTATATAGTAGTAGAGCCGGGAGGAACAGTTGGCTGGATAGGCGAAGTTGACTTAGTTCCTAGAAGCAAACCCCAGATTGCAGCGGCGCTCGCGCTCGCAGCAGAGTATGGGGGAAGAAGAATTGTAGTTACTGATGCGGGTTCTGCATCCTCGGGCCCAATTCCAGTTGAAATGGTGAAAGCAGTTAGAAGCCAGCTGAGCATTCCGTATATTGTAGGAGGCGGAATCAATACGCCTGAGCAGGCGCGCGAGATTTTCGCGGCCGGCGCTGATGCTGTTCAAATAGGAACTGTGCTTGAGAAGAGCAAAAACGTGAAGAAGCTTGTTCGCGAGCTCAAGAAGGCGGCGAAAGAAGGAATGGAAAGAAGAAAGTGAAAAAAGAGCAGACTACTTTTCAGCAAAGATGCTCACTAGATCAGAGAGAATCGAACTTGAAGTTTCCATGGGCCCTGCGCCTCTGCCCATTACAAATACTTCGCGAGCCATGTCTGTTTTGAGCATGAGCGCGTTGAGAGTTCCCGAAACATTGAGCGGGTGGGAGTGAGGAATTAAGCGCGGAGCAACTGAAAGGTTTCCGTTTTCGTCTATTTCTCCTATTAACTTTATTCTGAAGCCGTTTTCCTTTGCGAGCGCAACTGCTTCCGGAGTAATCTGGGTTATGCCGACGCGCTTCACGTCCGCGTAGGTTTTCTTTGAGTTCACGAGCGCGCTTGCGAGAATCACGAGCTTTACTGCAGGGTCTATAGCCTCAACATCGTAAGTTGGGTCGGGCTCTGCAATGCTCTGCTCCTTTGCCTGCTGGAGAGCTGAAGCAAATGAAAGGTTTTCTTCGTGCATTTTGGTGAGAATGAAGTTCGTGGTTCCGTTGAGAATTCCGCGGATTGAAAGAATTCGGTTTGCCTGGAGAGCGCTCTTTGCCATGTTGAAAGTCGGCATGCCTCCGCAGACTGTTGCTTCGTACTTGAGCTGGAGATTTTTTTCTTCCGCGCGCTTTGTGAGCTCCCAGAAGCGGAGCGCGATGGGAGATTTGTTGGAAGTAATTACGTGCTTCCCTGAATCGAGAGCTGCGAGAATGTTTGCCAGCCCGGGTTCTCCTGTTTGAATGTTTCCCGGAGTCACTTCTATTGTTGCATCTGCTTCTGCTTCGCGAATTGCGTCCGTGCTTTTTTGAGTGCTCCAGTTTGGGTGCTCGCTCAGCTTTCCTGCACTTGCAAGCTGAAGAACTTCGCCCAAAGCAATTCCTTCTTTATTTAGTATGCACCCGTTGTACTCGCAAATTCCTACGACGCGCACGCTTATTCCGTAGTTGCGCGCGAGCTCCTCGTTTTTGAGAAGAAGCGCAGAAGCTACTCCTTTGCCGATTGCACCGAAGCCGACAATGATTACTCGTACGTCTTTTGTCATTAGCAGCAACTCAAATCTCTCAAATCTCGCGTATCATTAGGAGCTTTTTCTCGCGCGCAAGCTCGCTTAGGAACGTGCAGAGCGAAGGGTATTTTTCCTCTTCGCAGTCCGCGCGGAACATCGCGGAAGAGTGGCCTTCTGGAGAAACAATTTTTATGTTGAAGGAAGTAACTTGGGCGCCAGTTGCATTTATTTTGTTGATTGTGTCGTTCGCGTCCGTGTCTAGAACGTGCCCTACGTAAGCAAAGGAAAATGATTTGCGCTTGAAGAGCCGCCTGCCTTGAATCTTCACTTCGAGCGGAGTGAGCTTTGCTTTGTCAAGGTCCGCGAGAATTAAGTTCAGCAAAGCTCCGTCTGCAATTTCGAATTTTATGGAAGTGGGAACTATGGCTCCTTCTGCTTCGTCCCATGCGTGCGCGATGCTGAAGACGTTTCCGCCGTGCGCAGCTATGGGGGTGAGAGTGGAAATTAGCGCTCCGGGGATGTTTTTGAGTTTCACTATTGCTTCGACTTCCATTGAGAACACCGATGGCGCAGAAAGAATTGCGCGCTTGCTCGTTTAGCTTACTCGTTTGCTTGCTTAATCTACTGGTTGTACTTGCGCATCATTCTCTCGCGCTTCTTCTGGAAAATTCCCTTGCTCTTTCCGCAGCTGACGCAGTAGAAGCATTTTCTTCGCTGGAAGAACTTCACGTCGTCATTCGTTTTCAAATCAGTGCTGAAAACTGTTGAGCGCGAGTATGAAACTGCCTTGTCTTTGGGCATTGTCCTTCCGCACGATTCGCAGTGAACTAGAACTTCTCTTCCTCTTCTGCTCATTAAAATCACCTTCCAAATGTAAGTAGAAGAATTTTGGGGGATGAAGTTTATTAACTTGTGCGGGGAAGAAAGAAGGCGCGCGCGAGGAGAAAGCGGGAAAGGTTTAAAAGCACAGCGCGCCAAATATGACGCAGAAGGATTACGTTAAACAGTTTGAAAATTGAGGTGGTAAGATGAGTTTTAAGAGAGGACAAGCAGCAATGGAGTATTTGATGACGTACGGCTGGGCTATTCTTGTAATTATTATAGTGCTCGCCGCGTTGTTGTATCTAGGAGTGTTCAACATCGGCGAAAGACTTCCTGAAAGATGCGACTTCCCCGCAGGATTTCAATGCACGAACCAAATCGTGACTGGAAGCACTGGAGCATTAACGTTCAATTTGATCAACGCACAGCAGAAGCAGGTGACGCTTGAGGGAGCAGCATGTGCTGCTGCGGATGCATCACAGCCAACTACCTTTGACACGATTAACCAAAACATTGCAGTTGGATCGAACTTAACTGTGAGCGTTTCCACGAATGACTGCCCAACAGGAAGCGCGGGAACCATGCTCAACGGCAAGATTTGGATTAAATACAAGCTCGCTGGAGATGCATCAAGCAGATACACGAGCGGAAATCTCTACACGAGGTATCAGTAAGCCTCGTTCCTTTTTTATTTTTTTAGTTTTTAATTTCAAATAAGAGGTGGAAGAATGGTGTTTAAACGCGGTCAGGCAGCTATGGAGTATTTGATGACGTACGGGTGGGCTATTCTTGTTATTATTATAGTGCTCGCCGGCCTTATGTATCTAGGAGTGTTCAACATTGGAGAGAGACTGCCAGAAAGATGCGACTTCCCACAGGGATTCCAATGCACGAACCAAATCGTGACTGGAAGCACGGGAGCATTGACATTCAACTTGATCAACGCACAGCAGAAGAAGGTAACGCTTTCTGGAGCAATCTGCACATCTAACGATGCTGCACAGCCAACTACGTTTGAAGCTGAAACTGCAGTGATTCCAGTAGGAGGCAATGCAACAGTAATACTTAACGGCGCTGGAATATGTGCAACTGGAACGCAGGGAGCAATGCTCAATGGAAAGATTTGGGTTCAGTATAAACTTGAAGGAGACGCACAGAACCGTGTGACTTCCGGAAGCTTGTACACCAAATACCAGTAAGCTCTTTTTTCTTTTCTCTCTTTCTTTTATTTTTATTATTTCCCAGCGTGAGCTCGCGTAAAGCTTTAAAATAAGAACCCGGCTTAAATAAGGGCATAAGAAAGAGGGGGATGTTCATGGTTAGTAAAAAATTTGTATTTGCTTTTGTTGTGCTTGCTGTTTTCGTGCTCCTTTATGGATGCGCAGGAAGCAGCGTGAAAACGTGCGCGAAAGCGGGCGACTGCGAGAAGTGGCAGGCGTGCGACGAGCAGAGAAAAATCTGCACTGTTGCAGACGGGTTCTGCGAGAAGGATTCCGAATGCAAAGACGCGCGCAAGGGATGCGACGCTGAAACTCATGTTTGCAAGTTCAAGGGAGGAGTCTGCGAAGCAGACAGCGACTGCGAATTCTGGCAGGTCTGCGATGAAGTCCAGCAGAAGTGCGCAGTTAAAGTGGGCTTCTGCTCTGACGATTCGTTCTGCGCGCAGGATTGGAAGGTATGTGATGATGAAAAGCATACCTGCAAGCCGATTGCTGGGATGTGCGAAGACCAGGTAGACTGCGGAGAATGGCAGAAGTGCGTTAAGAGTTCAAGCAGATGCGAAGCTCTTTCAGGAAGATGCGATGACGAGGGAGACTGCAACCGCTGGGAAGCATGCAATGAAACCGCTCACCTATGCGTTGCTACGAAAGGATTCTGTGGAAATGACTTGGAGTGTGAAGATTGGCAGGTATGCAATGCTGAAACTCACAGGTGCACTGCAGGAGTTGGCTCCTGCGAAGTTGACGTTGACTGCGAAGACTGGCAGATGTGCAATGCAACTGCGCATATGTGCGTTTCGCGAAAAACAAAATGCTCATTAAATTCTGAATGCGGAGAATGGCAGTACTGCGAGCCGAGTATGCATATATGCGTATCTTACTTGGGCTACTGCGACAGCAACGAGCACTGCGATGCGTGGGAAGCATGCGATACTACGACGCACCTCTGCGGAACGAAAATCGGCTTCTGCGGCTCGAGCGAACAGTGCGGAGCTACTGAGAAGTGCGATTTGAATGAGGGAAGCGAAACACCGTATAGGTGTGTTTCTCTGCTCTGCACAAGCGATGAAGACTGCCCGAACTCAACGTGCGATATTTCCTTGCATAGGTGCAGAGAAGGGCGGTAAGCTAAGCAGGTAGCTCCAAGGAACAAATAGATGGATGCCTTCCTCTTACCTCTTAGTCCGCCGGGTACGACCCGAGAATCTTGAAGAAGGTCGTGTGTTTTTCAACTTCTTTTAGCGCTTTTGCGCACTTCTTGTCTTTTTTATGCCCGTCAAAATCTACGAAGAAGTTGTACTCCCAGGGGCGCTGTTTGCTCGGGCGGGATTCTATTTTTGTCAAGTTGATGCTGTTTTCCGAGAAGATGCGCAGAATCGAGAAAAGAGTTCCGGGCTTGTGGCGTACGGAAAACATGAGCGAAGTTTTGTCTTTTCCGCTTGGCTCTGCGTCGCTTTTTGAAATTAGAACGAAGCGCGTGGAGCAGTCTGAGTTGTCCTGAATGCGCCTGCGCAGAATGTTGAGCTTGAAAATCCTTGCAGCGAGCTCGCTTGCAATTGCCGCGGAAGTGGAGTTGAGAAGTTCGCATGCATGCGCAGTGCTCGCGGTCTCCTTGCGCTCTGCACGCGGAAGATTGCGCGCGAGATAGTTTCTGCACTGCGCAAGAGCTTGAGGGTGCGAAAGGATGATGCGTATATCTTCAAGCTTGACTCCGTCTTTTGCAAGCAAATTGTGCTGAACCGGGAGCTTTTTTTCTCCGCGTATTCGGAGCGAAGAAGTCGAAAGCATGTCGAGAGTTGAGTTGACGCTTCCCTCAACGGAGTTCTCAATTGGAACTACCCCGTAGTCTGCAATTCCGGATTCAACTGATTTGAAGACGTCTTCTATGGAAACGAAAGGAAGAAACGAAACCGAGCTTCCGAAGAATTTTTTAGCGCAGATGTGGGAGAATGTTCCTTGAGGGCCGAGAAACGCAACGGATGGAGGCTCTTCGCCTTTCTTGCATGCAGAAATGATTTCAGAGTAGATGTTTGCGAGCGACTCGTTGTCGATGTTTTTCAATTTCGCTGCGCGCAGTTTCTCGTAAATCTCGCGCTCGCGCTTCTCGCAGGTAACTGGCAGTTTGAGAGTGCGCTTCAGCTTCCCTATGCTTTTTGCGAGGGAGGCGCGCTCGTCAAGAAGTTTCAATAGCTGAACGTCGAGCGAGTCTATCTTCTTTCTTAGAGTGTCTATGCTCTCTTTCATGGAAAACTATTGGGTTGCTATGCTTATATATTTTTAGTGGCAAATTTCTTTCGTTGTTTTACATTTATTTGTGTTTTTCGAGGTGAGTTTATGGAGAAGAGCAAAGCATTTTTGGTTGTTTGCGATGGAATAGGCGATTTGCAGGTTAATGGAAAAACGCCGCTTCAAAAGGCGAGCAAGCCGAATATGGATAAGCTTGCAGAAATGGGGCAGAACGGCTTAGTTCATACGATAGGAGTAGGCGTAATCCCTGGAAGCGATACTGCTCATCTTGCGCTCTTTGGCTATGATCCATATAAATATTATAAGGGGCGGGGAACTTTCGAGGCTCTTGGAAGCGGAATGACGCTCGAGCACGGAGACGTTGCGTTCAGATGCAATTTTGCAACTGTTGACCCCAAGTTCAAAGTAATAGACAGGAGAGCGGGAAGAATTGGAACAGATATTGCAAGAGAATTGGGGAAATCGCTTGATGGAATGGAAATTGACGGAGTAAAGATTGTTTTCAAGCCGACTACAGAGCACCGCGCGACGCTGGTTTTGCGGGGCAAAGGCTTGAGCTGCAAGGTAGGCGATACGGACCCGCACGGATGCGAGAGCGTTCTTGAGGCAAAACCGCTTGATGGAAGCAAAGAGGCAAAGAAAACTGCTGATGTTTTGAACAAGTTCACGAAAAAAAGCTATGAGCTTCTAAAAGAACACGCAATAAACAAGAATCGCGCGGAGAAGGGAGAGAACCAGGCGAATATTGCACTTGCTCGAGGAGCAGGAGAGTTTGAGGCAGTTGACTCGCTTGAGAAGCGCTTTGGCTTCAAGTCAGCGTGCATTGCTGGAGGAGCTCTGTATAAGGGAGTTGCGCGCTTTGTAGGGATGGATATTTTAGATGTTAAGGGAGCCACGGGAACAGTTGATACGAATGTGCTCGCAAAAGCAAAGGCTGCGCGCGAGGCATTGAAAAAGTATGATTTTGTTTTCGTGCATGTAAAGGGAATGGACGGAGCGAGCCATGATGGGAATTATGATGCGAAAGTGAAGATGGTTGAAAAAATTGACAAGCTAATTGGAGAACTCTTGAAAGAAAATGCGTATATTATTTTAACCGGCGACCACACCACGCCAATTGTGAAGAAGGAGCACTCGCATGAGCCTGTTCCGATCTGTATTTATGGAAAGAATGTGCGCATTGACGACGTGAAGACGTTTGACGAGTTCGCGGCTGCAAAGGGCTCGCTGGGGCAGATTAGGGGAATAGAGGTAATGCAGATTATTGCGAGCTTGATGGGCTTCACGCACATTTTTGGAGCGTAGATAGGTAGTTTTTAGATGCAAGGGGGAGGGTCAGGAGGACCGGATCGAGCACGGCTCGATTGGTCCATTCGGCGAAGCCGAATTGGAGCCTCAAACTGGGGAGGGGCGCTCCCCTCCGCGGTTCGGACGCATATTTTCGGAGCGTGATGCTAAGAAGCAGATCTCTTTCTTTTCTTCCCTTCTGTTTTTTTCTCCGTTTTCCTTTCTTCCTTCCAGCCCTTCATTTTTATTTTCATTTTGTCCATTACCTTGAGCTGAAGAGGAGCTGGTTTCTTTGGCTCGCGCGGCTTTGGGGAAGCAGGAGACAACGTTTCGGGTTCGTATGGCTCCTGCGCAAAGTAGAGCATTGCCGCACCGATTAGTATGAGAATCACAAAGGAAATTCCAAGGAGAGGAACGGAGTTGCCTGAAAACTCAAAGAGGCTGCTGCCAGCGAGCGCGGCTTCTGTGTTTAAGCTTGGAAGAGAAGGAGAAACTTCAAAACTTGGCGCGTTTTCAACGTAGAAATCTGGAACTTCGATGGAGTAAATTCCTTCTTCGCTGGGCGTGAAGTAAACTGCCCCTCCACTGTCGGTTTTTGCTGTAATTGGAATAGAAGGCGTAAGAATTCGCACCTGGACTCCAACTACTGAAGTTCCAGAGGTTGATTTTATGGAGATCTTTACGGATTCACCAGTTGATGCACGCGCTGGCGCGTTGATCTGGATTTTGATGGGGGAAACAAAGTGGGAAGGCTCTGAGAATACGAGCACGTTTTCGCTCGCCGGATTTTGGAAGGACGTGAATGAGTAGGAGACGGATTTCTGCTCGCGGGGGGCGAGATTTTTTACAACTAGTGCCGAACTTTCATCGTGCACTGCTTCTGGAGAAGGAGAAATGTCTGTTAAAAGCACTTCGTTGATTAAAGAGGAGCGCGTATTTTTAACTGTAAGCGTAACTGTAGTCTTGTAGGCCAAAACCATTGAAGGCTGAGTCGGAGAAAGAACTTCTTCCGTTGAAACTGTGCGCGTAATTGAGAT
>JBDROI010000028.1:0-24698 GCA_043810245.1 Microcaldota archaeon | reverse complement strand
CCAATCTTCCTGCTATCTTTTCAAGCAGGAGCTTCTTAACCTGCAAATACTGCTCCTCCCCCATCTCTACGTTTCCAATTGCATACCTCTTGCTCTTCACATTGAAGCAGAACATGCTGTCGCGCAGGTTTTCGCAATTATGGCAGAAATAGCAATCCGTGCAGTTGCTACATCCATCCAGCTCAAAACAACGAGTTAAGCGCGTGGAATAATAGCAGTTTACGCAGGTGCTTGAATCAAACAGCGTGTCTGCCCCGAATACATACTGCGAGCTTTTCGGCCAAAATGAATACGCACAGTATTTTGCGTATATTGCTCCGCACGCCCTATAACAGTTAACTGCATCAATATGGCAGGTGCAGTCTATTAGATTTGATTTTGTGCCCTCATACCACTCACATACTAGGTAGGCAAGCTTGCCAATGCTTTTGTGCGCATTATACAAATCTATTTTTTCCATTTCCGAATTTTCGAGTTTTAGCATTTCCCCAAGTTTTCTGGACTCTTCCAAGCTGACAAGTCTCTCCTTTGGCAGTATTGTATTGTTGCCATAATTGCCCCTCCATAGCGGAGCGTTGCTTGCTGCGGATTTGCACAAATCAGTTGGATGCGTATGGCGCAAAAGGTATTTCTGGTATGTGTCTACTCCTCCACTCATTTCCTTTCCGAACACTATCTTAGTGGTTGACTTAAAGGCTCCCTCAATCGACTTTCTATCCAGCGCTTCTTTTGCTGCTGCAGGAACTGGCAGGGAAGGAGGCTTTTGGAGTCTGCTCATCCTAATCATATCCAAAAGTGCAGTTACCTTTTTCTTCTTCTTCAACTCGTCTACAATCTGGCTGACAAGATGATCTTTCATCTTCGTATATTTTTCTTTTCCAAGCGGCATATTGCCAATGCAGTAATTCTTGTTTTGAATATTGAAGCAGAATATGGCGTTGCCGCAGTTCTTTAAATTGAACGAATAGTAGGAATCGCTTGTGCTCTGGCTGAACCAAAGCTCAAAAGAGCGCTTATCTCTCGTAGTCTCATGGCATTTTATGCATGTTGATGACTCAGCAATTGCATTCCCGCCAAAGCAATACTCACACTGCCTGCCCACCGTTCCATGCACAATATATTTGCATCCGGCAAGCTGAGTAGAGTTGTAAATGAAATGCCCATCCATAATATTTGAACTTTTTTCCACATTGCTGGAATTTCCAAGCACAATGTTTCCAGTATAACGAATTCTATCAGAAACTGCCTGAACCAACGACTCTATATCCTTTATTTCGTTAATATCCAAAGCCTTATACTTTGCATTAAAATCAACTTCATCCAAACTTATGCGTTTTGAAGAACGGCAGTATTCATCCATCGTAAACGCGATTTTTTTTCCGGAAGCATCTGACTTAAAATACTGTATGGGATTAGTATACTCTGCGAGCCATGGGAGATACGCTTTAAGCCCGCCGATTTCCTCGCCAAGAATTACTCTGCACGTATTTGTCCACGCTTTCTCCAACCCGCTAGGAATTGAATCTATTAGTGCGCCTTGTTGTTCAGCTCCCACCAAAATTACCTCTTGTAAACTCTTGCCGCGTTAATTTAATAGCTTTTGCGAGCAATTATACAATCATGAAAACGGGCTTCAGCGAGCATTTAACCCTCGGCTTTGTCGTCTGCCTCGCGCTCGTCCTAATCTCAGTGGTCTATTCTCCCCAGCCCATTCACATTCTTGCCGCGGCGTGCGCGCTCTTCATTCTCGGCTCAGTTCTTCCTGACATAGACAGTCCTGTTTCAGTAGTCCGCAAGTTTGCGAAGAGAATTCTTTTCATAGTTCTAGTAATCCTCTGCTTGGCATCTGCTTTCCTCTTCCAAACTCAGCTTCTCTCAGTCTGCACCAACTACATTTCGGCAAACGAGTGCACTTTCGCATCCCTTCTTCTTGCTTTCCTTTTTCCGCTTCTTGCAGTTTCCATTCTTGACATTCTAATTCCTTTCCATCGCGGGCCTCTTCACTCGCTTCTCGCAGCGCCAATCTATGGATTGCTCTGCTACGCCGCGCTGAATTTTGCTGCGCTTTCCGCGGGCGACGCGCTTTTCATCGCGCTCTTCGCAGGCTCTGGCTACATGCTCCACATTTTATTTGACATGATTGGAGGATTTCTTTAAACGAGGTGTTTTCATGGAGATTAGAGCAAGCCACATATTAGTTTCAACGCTCGAGGAAGCAAACAGCGTTCTCGCGCAGTTGAAGAGCGGAGCGGATTTCGCGCAATTAGCGCGCAAGTTTTCCTCATGCCCGAGCGGAAAAAGCGGAGGAGATTTGGGGTTCTTTGGAAAAGGTCAAATGGTTAAAGAATTCGAGAACGCAGCTTTTGCGCTTTCGCTCAACGGAATTTCCCAGCCAGTTAAAACCCAGTTCGGCTTTCATATTATAAAATTAACCGAAAAAAGGTAAATGGGAGAAAATAAAAGGAGTGATTTTATGGGAATGAGCAAAAAAGACCTTGTAAGGCATGGGCAAAACATAAAGAAGCGCATCGCAGAACTCGAAGTTCTTGCGCGCTCGGATCCCCTAAAGAGAAACAGGGCGCTTCATGAAGAGCTCGCGCAGTTGAAGAAGAAGCTTGCTGAGCAGGGATAAACATAAGGAGAACTACTTTCCATCTCGGCTGAAAAAGCTTAAAAGCATGTTCGCACTAGTTCTTTGGAAGATTTTATGGAAGAGCAAACTCTGGAGAGTCAGCACGGGCTTTCTGAAAGCGAAGCGCGTGTACTTCTCAAACGCGACGGATTCAACGAGCTTCCCTCAGACAACGAGCGAGGGCTTCTTAAAATCATCTTTGAAGTCATGCGCGAGCCCATGTTTCTCCTTCTAGTTGGAGGAAGCATTCTCTACTTCATCCTCGGCGACGTCCACGAAGCAATCCTTCTCGCGGGCTTTGTTTTAGTAGTAATTGGGATTACTCTCTACCAAGAGCGCAAAACCGAGCACGCCCTCCAAGCTCTCAAAAACCTCTCAAGCCCGCGCGCCCTAGTAATAAGAGACAGCGTTCAGAAGCGCATTCCCGGAAGAGAAATAGTTCTAGGAGACATTCTCGTTCTAGAGGAAGGCGACCGAATTCCAGCGGATGCAACAATCCTCTCATGCTCCAACCTCCAAATTGACGAGTCTCTTCTAACCGGCGAGTCAATTTCGGTTCGCAAATCCGCAGTTTTAGGAAACGTTTCACCCAAGCTCGCAAAACCAGGGGGAGACGGCTTGCCCTTCATCTACTCTGGAACCGTTATTGTAAAAGGGCACGGAATTGCGCGCGTCCACGCAACAGGCATGCGAACCGAGCTTGGAAAAATAGGAAAAGCGCTTCAGAAAATAGATGTAGAGCGGACTCCTCTTCAGAAAGAAACAGACGTTCTCGTAAGCAAGCTCGCCATCGTTGGCCTATTCCTCTGCGTGCTCGTAGCAATCGTCTACTCGCTTACGCGCGGAAGCTTCATTCACGGTCTGCTTGCAGGAGTTGCAATGGCAATGGCAATGTTGCCAGAAGAATTCCCAGTAGTTCTTACGGTTTTCTTTGCCTTGGGCGCCTGGAGAATGTCGCAGAGAAACGTTCTCACAAGCCGCGTTGCAGTCATCGAAGCGCTCGGCTCAGCAACCGTCTTATGCGTTGACAAAACCGGCACGCTCACAATGAACAGAATGGCAGTTAAAAAACTTTTTGCAAGCAATTCTTTCTACAGCTTCAACAAAATCGAAACGCAGATTCCAGAAAACTTTCACGAGCTCATGGAGTTCAGCATTCTCGCGAGCCAGCGGAATCCTTTCGAACCCATGGAGAAAGCGCTCAAGGGAATGGGCGAGCAGACTCTTGCGCGTACAGAGCATCTTCATTCAGACTGGAGTTTGGTGCGTGAATACCCTCTTTCCGAGTCTCTTCTTGCAATGTCCCATGTTTGGAAATCTCCTGGAGGAAAAGACTATATCATCGCAGTCAAAGGAGCACCCGAAGCAATTGCAGACTTATGCCATCTCTCAGAAAGCGAGCAGAGTGCTCTTCTTGCGCGAGTTCATGAGCTAGCTAACGAAGGACTGCGCATAATCGGAGTTGCAAAAGCAAATTTCAAAGAAGCAAATCTTCCGCGCGAACAGCACAATTTTGAATTTCAATTCCTCGGCTTAATCGGCTTCGAAGACCCTGTGCGCGAGGGAGTGCACGCCTCCTTAAGCGAATGCTATGAAGCAGGCATCCGCGTAATAATGATAACTGGCGACTACCCTGGGACTGCGCTCAACATTGCGAGCCAAATCGGCTTAAGCGGAAAGAATCTAATCATGGGCTCGGAGCTAGACAAAATGAGCGAAAGCGAACTGAAGGCGCGCATAAACGAAACGAGCATATTCGCGCGCGTAGTCCCCGAGCAGAAGCTCCGCATAGTTGGCGCGCTCAAGAGCAACGGAGAAATCGTTGCAATGACAGGCGACGGAGTAAACGACGCGCCTGCTCTCAAATCCGCGCACATTGGAATTGCAATGGGCGAGCGCGGAACCGATGTTGCGCGCGAAGCATCATCGCTCGTTCTTCTTGACGATGCGTTTTCCTCAATAGTAGAAGCAGTGAGAATGGGCAGGCGAATTCTGGGCAACTTGAAAAAGGCAATGGCCTACATCATCGCAGTTCACATTCCCATCGCGGGGATGTCTTTAATTCCAGTGCTCTTCAACCTTCCTCTCGCTCTTCTTCCAGTTCACATTGCTTTTCTTGAGCTCATCATCGACCCAGCGTGCTCCATAGTTTTTGAAGCAGAGCGCGAAGAAAAAGACGCAATGAAGAAGCCTCCGCGCGACCCGAAGAAGCCGATTTTTGGCGGAAAAACATTCAGAATAAGCATACTCCAAGGAGTCGGAATACTTCTAATAATGCTCGTTCTTTTTCTCGCTTCCCTCTACCGCGGGAACAGCGAAGCAGAGGCGCGCACAATTTCGTTTGTCTTCCTCGTATTTGCAAACCTAGCGCTCATCTTAACCAATCGCTCCTGGTCGCGCACAATACCCGAAACCTTGCGCGCGCCAAACAAGGCGCTCTGGGGCGTTCTTCTAGGCGCTCTTGCGTTTCTCGCGCTCATTCTTTATGTGCCAATTCTGCGCACCTTCTTCAGGTTTGCTCCGCTCAGTCCAGCAGATCTCGCGCTCTGCTTTGCCTGCGGTTTTGCAAGCATTTTGTGGTTTGAGCTCATGAAGTTTGCAAATGCACGCTCATTCGGTTTAAAAAGAAAAGGACAAAATAATACTCAACAGTGTTTTGAATGAAAAACATTCTCGCTTCCAAGCAATTGACCAAACTTTTTTAAACTCTCCTGCCAAAAGTTTCCATAATGAGCTTACGTTTATATCCTGCGTTTTTGCTCTTTTTCTTCCTGCTCTTAATGCTCATTCCATCATTTGCCTTTGCTGACAGCTCTGCAGGCGACTGCGATGCATGCGAACAGGAATACTCGGACTGCATATCTGTTTGCGAGCAGGACTACGGCCCAGACTCTCCAAACAGGGGCGATTATGTAAGCCAGGAAATGGAGATAAAGTGCAGCGGCTCCTTAGAAAAGGCGTACGAAGAGGAAGGCTTCTGCTATGAGGAAAGCGGCATCCAATATGAGGCCTGCTACACCCAATGCGATCAGAACGACCAGCCCTGCTCAGCGGCATGCTTTGTCATATACAACGAACGCAACATAAACATCTGTGTTCCCGACTACCTGAACAAGTGCTACTCCAACTGCACTCTGCACTGCGGCGATGCAAAAGAAATCTGCGATGGAAACTGCAGTACAGTCAAGGAAAACATTCCCTGCTCCGTACGCATAATTAGAACCTACGATGGCGTATCCGCAGACGGCGTCTCGCAAATAACATTCACAATGGAAATTACTGGCGACTATGACAACTTAGATCTCAACATTGTTCCTCAGGAAGGCGCAACTCTGCGCGGAACCATTACCAAACCCAACCCAACAACAATCATTTTCAAGCCGGACGAGGCAGATGCACAGAAAAACTATCTAACTCCCCAAACTGCTCGAGTGATAGCAGAATGTACGCCAGTGGGCGGCGAGAATAAAGACAAGGTTACTGATGAAGAAGAGTTCACGATCGAACAGCCCCCTCTATTTTTCGTCCACGGGTTTCTTTCAAGCTCCGCAGTTTGGGCGCTCTTTGAACAGCGAGTAAAAGCCGACGAATGGGAGTATGATGACATCAGCTACCCCGGAACTCAGGATATTTCTTTAAGTTCCGTACAGCTTGCACAAGAACTACATGAATTCATAGAACAGATAAAAGCCGGCCAACATTACGGGCAGAAGAAAATAAGCGCAACTAAGGTTGACATAATCTCCCACAGCATGGGCGGGCTCGTAACGCGCTCCTACGTAGGGGGCAGCTACCAAGGGGACATACGAAAGTTCGTTATGATTGGAACTCCCAATCACGGCTCTTGGGATGCAAAAATTCTTCCAACTCGCGTTGGGGGAGTGGCAGGCGCGCAACTCGTGCCCAGCAGTTCGTTTCTCACAGTCTTAAACGCCCAACCTCTTAACCCCGAAATCGAATACCATTCAATTGCTGGAACAGGTTGGATTACAGATGCTGCCTTCCTCAAGGTTTCATTGGAAGGAGATGGAATTGTTTTAGTAGAAAGCGTAGCGCTCCCCGGAGTGCCAGTCTACCTGACTTATGACGGCCACAGCTCCGACATCTACTGGGTTGCAACGATGGGTGCAACTGCATTTGCAAACAACGGAGGAGGTTGGACTACGAGCGAAGGGGGAACTCTTACAACAAGTACGGCAGCCTACGGAATTACTAAGAGTGCAATTTTAACTGGAAGTGCCTCAAGTGTTGCAGATTACGGCAGTGCCGGAGCATCTGCAGTGCAGGGCACCCTAAAATCACCGGCAACCCTTCACGCATACGGCGACGGGGGAGAGCATGTCGGTCTAACCGCAGATGGCGAGCTTGAAAATGAGCTTGGAGACGGAGTTTTCTATTCCAACTCCAGCGAATACAACCACCAGATAATTACAATTTACGGGCGTGAAAATATCAATTTCGTAGTCAAAGGAGAGGGAGCGGGAACTTTCGCGTTTGAACTTAGGAAGTTCAGCGAAGACGGAGCTGTTGAAACAACCACCTTTGAAAACATCGCCGTGGACGCAGACACCCAATATTCACTCAACGCTTCAAGTCCGTCGCCAGAACTAATCAAGGGAATGAAAGAAGAAGAGCAAGGAGACGGAAATGAAAGTGGAGAATCAGAGGGCTCTAAGATGTGCTTCTGCCTTCCTGCGCTTCTTTCGCTTCTTATGCTCTCTCTTCTTCTGAGCAAAACTCAGTATAATTAGAATTCCATAAACCTCTCAACTTTCCAGTGAGTTATTAAACTTCTTCTGCGTAATTATTCTCGGCAGTGATGACACTTTTTAGCTTCCGCTTCGCTCCAGCTAAAAGACCGCAAAGTCCTTCGGACTGTTGCGGCCGTCCCAGTGAGTTAATAAATTCTAATTGCTTAATTTCTACCGGCAGTGATGACACCGTCCCAGTGAGTTAGAGCAATCGATGACTCGACGGAGTAGCTTCTGAGCCGCTAATATTCTTTTAAAGGAATCTCACTCAATCTGAATTGTTCAAATAAGAAGCAGCAGCAAGCCCGGCCTCAATTACCAGCTTTGCCGAAATAGTTTCGTATGCCTTTCCCTTTACCTCAACTGTTCTGCATTTCGAAGAACCGCAAACGTCGCAGCAAGGGCTTTCACCAGTTTTTCCCTTTACCCACTCTTCCAGCGGGACGTTGTTAACCAAAATTCGGTTGGACTGCAGGGGATTTTTTTTGAACTCTGAAACCGACAGTTCGCTCTTTTCCAAAATCACTTTAATGCCTCTTGAAGAAAGAGATTTATTCAAAGCGGAAACCGCTTTCTTAAGCTCCTTTTCAGTCGACCCGCACCTTGGGCACGTTTTTCCTTCATCCATTAAGCGCTGCCACTTAATCTTCAAAAGTTTCTTTGGACTGTTTTTCATAATACCACTGCGTTCGATATGCGTGATGAGCCGACTAATTATTCTAAAAATTAGCGCCTGTTAAAACTTGCGCGGGCAATCGTAACGCCCAGCAAAGCAGTTATGAGTATCATTCCAGGGCAGCAGAACTGCTCCTGCTTCTCCTCATTTTCCTCGCTCTCTGGAGCAAGCACATTTACATAAACTTTAGTCGAGAACTCGCTGGCACTCATACTTCCGCTGTTGAAAGCAAGCACATCGGAAGTTTCTGCATATGCGACCGTAATCGGTTTCTCTCCAACATACATGAATGCAAAAACATAGTCAGTTTCAGGAAATTCGTCTGCGAGCACGCTCAATGCCATTATCTGCGAAGCATGGACATTGGCAGGCGAAGAAGTTGCTCTCTGCTCATATTTCACAAACGCTCCCTCGTTCGTAACGCCAATGCCTATAACGTCTACTCCGGCAGGCGCGAGCGTTTCTCTTATCAAATCTTCAGTGTCGTAAGCATACACAATTGGCATTAAGGCAAACAGCATGATTGCGAATAACCCTATGAAAATTTTGCCACTCATCATTCTCCCTCGCTTAATGGTTCATTCTCCTTCTCCCATCTCTTTATATTCTCGCGCACAAGATTGTGCGCCTGTTTCAACTGATATTTGTGCTGAAGCAGCTGCGGAATAACTTTACCCAGATTTTTATAGAGCTGTCCCTTTGCATCAACTGTCAGCATTCCAGTTATATCAACAACCTGCTTCAAACTTTCCTCTGCTTCGGAGTCAAGTTTTGTTTTCACAATTGCATAAGTAAGTTCGCCCATTGTTGTTGCTCCTTCAGAATAAACAGTTAGCGCAGACTGCATTTCGTCTGCAGGGATCATTCCCACCGCCGCAAGCGCTGTTATGAGGTTTTTCTCCCCTTCCGAGTCATCTGAATACATGTCTATAATGGACTCCATTTTTGCGGCTTCCTCCTCTCCAAATCCGCTAACGCGTATTGCTCGTTTTACATCTTCAAAAAGATTCCCGCTCGACTCAAGCGGAGGCGCGATTGGCGGCTCGGGTACTTCTTCATTGTAGATTTCCGTATTATCCTGAACGACCTCATTCACTTCTGGCGCTACTTCCGGATCTGAAAGAGTAAGGCTCATAGACGAATGGTCAACAAACTGGTATTTGTCGTCTAGGCCTACGAATCCTATTGAGATATACGGATCTGAATTTACAATTGAAGGATCTGCGTTTATCGTAACTGTTATCGACCCGCTTTCTCCCGGCTTTAAGTAAAGCTTTGACGGCTGAATTGAAACAGCATCTTTCATCCACGCGGGCCAAACTTCCCCAACATAGAAAACCGTGTCCCCAACTGCATCTGTTCGCGCAGTAAACGTGTACGTTTTTGAGAATGTCTGCCCATACACGCCTTTGAATGTTTCAAAGTTCATTCCATCTATGTGGTTCTTTCTCTCTCTGTTCGGCATCAAGCACTCGCCGTCGCGCAGGTAGTAACCCAGTTCGCACTTGCACGACTTCGTATAATAGTCGTATTCCTGATGTCCTCCTGTGCATGCTTCGCTCTCCTTTACACACTCATTCTCAAGCACCACTTCTCCTTCTGCGCACGTTACCTCTCCGTAAGAGTTCATGCAGCCGTCATAGCAGCTTCCAGAAGTAGGTATTGCCGCCCTACCACATCCAAATCCCTGGCACACGCACTCCCCGCCCGAAGCGTCTGCGCAGGCAGGACTCGCATCTACCGCTGCAGGATTGTAATAACAGGAAACAACAGAGCAGTCCCATCCAGCTCCCTCTTGGCAGCCGCACCAGCACAAGCAGTTGTTGAGCGCTTTTTCATCAACCGCAGCGCTGAAATTTGCCAAAAGAAAAACAAATGCAAAAATCAAGATTTTTTTCATAGCTTTTAATTTCTCCGCGCAATATATTTAATTCTTCTGAATAACAAGCAGTTAATATTCTACCGTAGAACACACAATCGTTGCCGATTCCAAATCCTTCGGGCGGTAGTTGATTGTCATCTGCGCGTGAGCTTCAACGCTGTACTCGGCAAAGTTGATGTTTTCTCCCTCAGTCACAATAATATACTCCCACTGCGAAGTTTCGGGCATGCCTGCTTCGCGCGTGCACGTGCGCATGGTTTGGCTGACTTCCCAGCTTCCGCAGTTCAGCGTTCCGGAGCCGCTCAGCGTCGGCTCCGTTGAAAGGAAAAACTGCACGCCTTCAGAGCCAGTCATACTCCCGCTCATTTTCAGCTCATACGTCTGCGCGTAGCGTATTCCCATCTCGCGCCAGGTTCCATCAAACATATGGTTTAGCTCCTTTTTCACAGTGCAGGTTCCGCTAACCGTTACGCTCCCCGTCTTCTCCTTCTCAACGCACGGAGCCGGGTTTATCTTGTTTTTCTTTTCAACTCCTTTCCCAGCCTTCACATATTCCAAGTGAAGATGCGGCCCAGTTACTCCTCCAGTTGAATCAGCTTTTCCTATAACCGTGCCTTTGGTAATTTTCTTTCCAACAGTCATTCCAAGCGATTCAGGGCTGTTGTTCAAAAGGTGCGCGTATATTGAATAAGAGCCGTCCGTGTGCTTTATGATTACGTGCTTGCCCCATCCCACTATTTTCAGCTTCAAGTCGTCTTCCTGTCTTTTGTTCTTCTTTGTTCCTATCTGATAATCTATTTGAATTATAGTTCCGTCGGCAACTGCCATTACATCGTCCCCTATTTTCACGTCATAATCTACTCCCTTATGTGTCACGCCGTTGAACGGGTCGTTGATCTTAAGAGTCTTCAAAGGAGTTCCAATTTCTGCGGCTTCGCATTTTGCAACGCTCTGCTCAGCCAAGCTTAAGCTTGAGCCAGCTTCAACTGATTCACCAACAAGCGTTTCCCCGCTCTGCGCCACAACAATTACTGCCTCAAACATTTCATCTTCGCGCATTATATTTGTAAATGCCTCCTTAGGCACAACTGCGCCAAGCGCATTCGTCTCCGTGTTGAACGTTGACGAAATCAACTCAAAGCTATAAAGCTCTTCGCTCTCAGTTTCTTCAAATATCTGAACGTACATCTGCATTTCCGAACTGATTGGAAGCGAATCTGCGAATTCTTTTGGAACAAAAACAGTCACATACACATCCTTAAGCGGCGCGCTTTGTCCGCTGTTCACTCTAACTTCATAATCAAGCTTTTTTCCAGGAGAAAACGGCGTTGCAGTCAATCTAAAATCATCAGCAGTTTCAGGCGAGCTCGTTTTCTCTATTTTGGCTTCGCGCGGAGCAGTAAATGATTCGTTGGGAAATGTTGCGATTGCAACACTCGGAAGAAGCACAGTTCCTCCTCCGAGCGGGATTATGGTAGTTCCATTAATTGTTTGATTTGTGAAGTCTAAGTCATCCTGATCTCCATCTTGATTCGTAATGCAGCCAAAGCCAAAAAGAAGAACTGCAAAGAACAGAAGCGCTAAGCCCAATCCACTAACTGCGCGCGAACCAAAAACCATTTTCACGAAGGTAGTTATTGAAAGCTCTTTTTATAATCTTTTCGCGCTTCGAGCGCAAGATAGAACCGCTCAGTTGTATTTTTATACTTCAAGTGCGCACTTAACTCATGGACAAATCAGCGCTGATAAAAAAAGCCATCCTTCTTTTTGCAGCCACTCCCTTTATTTTAGGCCTTGCGTTCTTCTTACCCGCAGGCACTTTGGACTATTGGCAGGCATGGGTTTACATATCAGTCATTCTCATTCCCGCATCTTTTGTTGTCTTATATTTCATCAAGAACGACCCCGAATTTCTTGAGCGAAGGCTGAAAATGAAGGAAAAAGAAGCAAAGCAGAAGTTCATAATAAAAGCAACAGCGCTCATCTTCACAATTAGCTTTCTTCTTCCCGGCTTTGACAAGCGCTTTGGCTGGTCAAATACTCCGGCAGAACTCGTAATTGCTGCGAACATTATTGTTCTTCTCAGCTATCTCTTCATCTTTCTAGTTTTCAAAGAAAACAGCTACGCAGGGAGAACAGTTGAAGTAGTAAGCGGACAGAAAGTAATTTCCACTGGTCCATACTCAATTGTTAGGCACCCCATGTACGTTGGCGTAATTCTCATGTACTCAGCAACTCCAATTGCGCTAGGCTCCTACATCGCGCTTCCATTTTTCCTTCTTCTCATTCCTTTCATAGTTCTTCGCATCTTGAACGAAGAAGAAGTTCTTAGGCGCGATCTCCCCGGCTACTCGGAATACTGCCAAAAAACCCGCTACCGTTTGCTTCCATTCGTTTGGTGAATTCTCAAACTCTTTTCGCACGCGCAAAAGCAACTGCTCCTAGAACTGCAATCAGCGCTACTGGGAAACTGCACGCCGCGCCTGTTTTTGATGAGCTGCTTCCTGCTTCTTTTTCATCTTTTTCTTCAGCAGCTACGCTCATGCTTCTGCTTTCTCCTTCTTCAATTGTTTCGCTTTCCTCGCTTTCAACATTCCTTGCAACTACGCTTCCAGAAGCCACGCTGATTTTCACTCCTTCCCCGTTCGGGTCAACAGAGTACTGCGCATCTCCTTCCTCAGAAGCAATCTCAATTACTCCGCTGGGAAGCGAGTAGGCAAGCGTAAGCTCGGGAGCGTTGCTCGGAGCGCTCACTGCAACATGCCCGTAAAGCCAGTTCTCTTCGCTGCTCGCCTCAAGCAGCAAGCCCTTCATTTCAGGAGAGCTTATGAAGTCTCCTCCGCCGTTGCACGTTCCTCTTATCGAGCCATGCTCAGAACTAAGATAAACTACCTCAAAATTTCTGCCTTCTAACTGTAAATTCCTCTCCTCTTTTGGGCTTATGAAGTCTCCTCCGCCGTTGCACGTTCCCCTTATTGAACCATGCTCTGAGCTGAGCGAAATTACCAACTCATTCTCCTCTTCTTTTTGCGCAGTTTTCACTTCTCCTCTCTCAACTGGGCAGTCAAGGAAGTCGCCGCCTCCGTTTATTGTTCCTCTAATCGAGCTATGTTCAGAGCTTGCAACATGAACCTGAGTAAGCGGGCACACAATCATCTCCAGTTCTTTTCCTTCTGCGTTCTCCCAAGTCAATCGCGCGCCTCCATCTCTTCCAGTAGTAACAACAACTCCAGAAACAAAATCGTCTGATTTCTCTCCGCCGCACTTGTTGATGTTCACGCTGCCCTCGCATTCCACGCTTCCCGAGTTTCCGCTCCAGCTGTCGTCAGTTTCAACTTCTTCCGCTGGGCATTGGGCTATGCATTTGTCCAGCGTATCCTGCGCGTTTATCTGCGCGCTCTCCCAGCAGCAGCTCTGGAAGTTGTTGTCGCACTCATTCGTCCACGGACTGCATTCTGTGCAAATTGACCAGCAAGGATCCGGTTGACCGGCTGGCGTAGTAGTTCTCGACCAGCAGTTCGTCTGACTGACTCCGCAGTAATAAGATTTTGCCTCAAACTTCGCTTCATCTATTCCATACCAATAATCATAACTTGCTTGGCACGCATCTCGGCACTCGTCCGCGTATGCAAGCGAAGAAAATAAACACAGCAAAGCAAACATGCTAAAAACTACTACGTCCTTCTTCATTGTTCGCACCCCATTTCACTTCTTTTCAAAGCACAAACTTTCCTTTCTGAAACTCACGCAAAACAATCTTCGCCGCCTCCATGATGTTCAGCTCGCCTTTCTTAATAAGAAGTCCTCTGCGCTTCGCAACCGCGGTCAGCGTGCGGTCCGCATCCTTGGAGAATGGAATTCCGTAATGCTTTGCAAGCGATTTGTTCTTCGCGCTTATGAATTTTCTAATGAGTATGGAAGCAATTACTTCCGGATCGCTTACGTCCTCAACATTCGCAGCGGTGTTAAACACCAGTTCGTCTGTTTTTGCCGAAACGGGCACCACTCCAGGCGTATCGTTGAGCATAATCCGCGGTCCGATGCGCACCCACTGGGAGCCGCGCGTAACTCCTGGCATAAAGCCAGTGCGCGCCACATATCTATGGGCAATAATATTGATGAGCGATGATTTGCCGACATTTGGGAATCCAAATACTACTACGCGTGCATCCCTTGCTTTCCCGCCTACGCTTTTTTCCGCGAGCTGTTGAATTTCTTTTCTCAGCTTTTCAACTCCTTCATGTGTTCTTGCACTTACGAAAACCAGAGTAAAACCGCTCGCGTTTGCCGCCTCGCGTTCGCGCACTCTCTCCGAAGCCAAATCTGCTTTCATAGCAGCAATAATAACTTTGCTTCTTAGCATGCGGTCCAGCCGAGTTACTCTAGTAGTGCCAATATCTCGCGCATCCACTACCTCGAGCGCCACATCGCTGTCGCACAAAATACTGCGAAGAACCGAGAAGGTACGCTTGCGCCTTTCTATCATGCTCATGCTTCTCTATTGGCGCCAATATTATAAATACCCGCGTGCACAAATTTTACTTATGGACAAGCTCTACGAAAACGCAGAAACCGGGTGCTGCCCGCGCTTCGATCCCGCTCCATGGAACGAAAAAGAAATCGTTTGGAAAGACAAGCTCTTTCTCAAGGACCACGTAATCAGTTTCTTTCACATCCCTCTTAACTTCGGCCAAGTAATCGTAAAGAACATCGAGCTAATAAAAAACGCAGGCGCTCTTTCTCCATTTCCGCTCATGCTTTCAGACGAGAATTCTCTCTTCGGCTCAGACATCTACATCAACGTAAGCAAGGAAGTTCCGCGCGCAAAATTAGAAAAGATTTCAGGCACCTTCTTGACAAAAGTTTTCGAAGGCGGCTACCAAAACATGGGCAAATGGATTAAAGAGATGAACGAGTACGTAAAATCAAAAAACAAGAGCGTAAAGAAGCTCTACTTCTTCTATACAATGTGTCCTGCCTGCGCCAAGCACTACGGAAAGAGCTACACGGTTTTAGTTGCGCAAGTCTAAGAAGTTAAGTTCAGCGCCAGCGCCCCTACTTTCTCTCCTTCATGTACACATCGCGCTTCGGGTACGGAATTTCTATTCCTTCCTGCTTGAAGCGTGCGTGAAGCGCCTTGATGAACTCATGCTTCAACTCATACTGTCCAACAAACTCCTGCGTGCGCAGAATTACGTTGAAATTTATTCCCGAGTCCGCGAACTCTCCGAAGCGCACCATGGGCTTGAAATCCGGAACTGCTCCGTTGACTTTCTTCTGGGCTTCTTCAGCAACTTCCAGTGCAATCTTCTCAACCCTCTTCAAATCGCTGTCGTAAGAAACAGAGCACCCAACCAAAACTGACATGTCTTTTGAAGGCACGCTGTGGTTGATTACTACTGCCTGCGAAAGCTTCGAGTTAGGAATTATCACCATATTATTTGAAAGCATGCGAATGTGCGTATTTCTCCACCCTATTCTCACAATGTAGCCTTCTCCTCCAGAATCAAGCTTCACATAGTCCCCAGCCTTCACAGGTCTATCTACTCCAAGATAAACTCCAGCGAAGAAGTTCGCGAGCGTGTCTTGAAACGCGAGAGCAACTGCCAAGCCCGCAACTCCCAAACTCGCAATAAGCGGGCTCACTTCTATTCCTACGCGCGTAAGCACCATGATGAGCCCGATGATAAGAACGAATGCATAGTAGATTCTTTTTATTGTGGGCATCACATCTACGAGACTGCTTCCTCTCGTTCCAATTCCTTCTTCTGCATACCAGTCCAAGAACGCTCCGCCCATAGAAAGCGCAGCTTTCGTCATCCAAAGTATCGCAAGAATTACGAATGCAGGCGCAATATACTCCAGATAAGCAGTTCCTTCAAACGCATAATAGCATGCAGCGTACAAGCCCAGAATTAAAATGAGCCAGCGTATCATTCCTTCAGAAGCAGCAAGCAGTCTGTCGTCGAGCGTGGTTTTTGTCTTCCGCGTCAATCTTCGCGCATAGCGCTCCATAATCAAATAAACGATTTTTGCAGCTACCAGCGAAACAGCAACTATGCCCGCAAATACGGCGAGCTTCGTTCCTAACTCAGAAAAATTTGTTGAAGCTAAACCAGAAAAGTCCATACTCCTCTTTCTTCACGAACTTTTTTAAGAATATGGGTTACTTCTAAGCGTTCAGCATCCATGCATAATAGTTCAGCACAGAAGCAAATGTCACCCACAAAATATATGGAATGAGAAGCGCTCCAGCGCGTTTGTCAATTCCATAAAACTTCCAAATAGTTGCAGCTATCGCAAGCCAAAGAAGAATTATTTCAAGGAACGCAAAGAAAGGCGACTTCATTCCGAAGAAAATGAGCGACCAAACCAAATTAAGCAGAAGCTGAAGGCAGAAAAACCCAAGCGCAATCTTTACTTCTTTCTTCTCAGTTCCCTTCTTCCAAACCAAGTACGCGGAAACTCCCATGAGCGCATAAAGCATTGTCCATGCAGGAGCAAAAAGCCAATTCGGCGGATTAAACGAAGGCTTATTTAACGTTGCGTACCAGCCCGCGATTGCGGGCATTGTGAAAATTGAGCCAAGCAAGCCTGCAAGCTCGCAAAGAATTACTGCAAACGCAATTTTCAGCCATTCCGCGTCGCACCCTTTGCAGCAGCAGAAGACTGAGCCGGAGCAGCATGCTCCCTTCTCTTTATTTTTTTCCATGCTTCCACACCCTCTGCCTTTCTTTCTCCCTTCTACTATTAAATTTTAACTGTGCTTCTTTTGCTCCTCCCGCTTCGATTCTTCCGCGCTCCCCCTCAATTACCGTTCTTCCGAACTTTCTTTTTATCTTGAAGTGCTTCCCGCGCGGATCAACAAGCTCGCAGTTTCCCTTGCACTCAAGCTCCCGTTGCAAATCATTCTCGCTTATCATCAGCTCAAGCTTTTTCTGCGAATCTACTGCAAACCCAAGCGCGAGCGCCTCGCTTTTCGGAACTTCAATCGAAGCAATAATACCCGTAACATTTCCAAGCTTCATCCACTCGCGCGCAGCAAGCGTATTGCTCACATTTGCATATGCTCCAATTACAGTTGGATAGTCCGAAACAAGTGAAAGCTCGTGGCTCATGAATGCAAGCGGCTTGAACTCCTCAACTTCCTTCATTTTCTTCTCAAGCGCACCCATTTCCTCGTCGAAAACCACGCGCGGAAGCTCTGGAATCAACTTCACTCCGCGCCTCTTCATTTCCTTTGCGAGTTCATCGCTAACTTCATCGATAGAAACAACTGCCGCGCTTCCCATCGCAACTCCTTCTGCTTCTTCCGCATTTTCCGCAAAAGCAAGCTCTGGAAGCGGAGCAAATGAAAGCGGCTCGCTCTTGAAGCTAAACACGTGCCCGCATCTAATCTGCCTGTCTTTAACTCTTTTCAAAAAACTTTCGTCTTCCGTTTCAGCTTCTCTCTCTACCTTGTAAACCATTTCTCCTTTTTTCAGCGTTTTTATCTTCAGCTCGCATATATCCTGCGCGCTTTTCACTTCCTTTCCATTGACATAAAGCCTGAAAACTTCGAGCATTTTTCCCGAGCCGCTCGAGCGAATCGAGTCGCCTATGCTCAAGGGCGCAAACAATTTCAGGCGCGCGCCTTCTTTCGAAACGCCCCTCACTTCCCCAATTTTTACTCCGGTAAATGCGCTTCCTTCCGAATTTGTGAGCTTTTCTTTTCTCGCGGCGCCGAATAAATAACCCTCAGTATAGCCTCGCCCCGAAAGTCTGCTCAAATCCGTTACTCCGTCGCCATCGAGCATGCGCCTATATGCCTTAACCAGTTTCCCCATATAGCCTGCGCTCTTCAAGCGCCCCTCAATTTTCAGCGCGTCGATTCCCGAGTCTGCAATTTCTGGAATTTTCAAAAGCAAATTCAAATCGCGCGTGCTCGTCAAATACCCCTTCTTCATCTCTCTTCCATCGCATATTAACTTCCATGGGAGCCTGCAGAGCTGTGCGCACGCGCCGCGGTTTCCGCTTCTTCCCGTCTGCACAAAGCTGATTAAGCATTTTCCCGAGTACGAGTAGCAGAGCGCTCCGTGGCAGAAAACTTCGGTTTCAACGCCCGTGTTCTCCTTGATTTTCTTCACTTGCTCGAGCGAAAGCTCGCGCGCAAGAATAATTCTCGAGAAACCGAGTTTCTTCAAAATGCCTGCGCTCTTTGAATTATGCGTAGACATCTGCGTGCTTGCATGAAGCGCCAAATCCGGGGCAACGTCGCGCGCGATTTTTGCAACCCCCAAATCCTGAACAATGAGCGCGTCAGCCCCATACTCATAAATCGACTTCACGAATTCTGCAATACCTGAAAGCTCGCGCTCGAATGTAAGCGTATTCAGCGTAACATATGCATGAACTCCCTCTTTTCGGCAGTACGCAAGCGCGCGCACAATTTCCTCGCGCGTAAAGTTTCTCGCTCTCAAGCGCGCATTCCACGTATTCGTTCCAAGGTAAACTGCGTCCGCTCCTGCTTCGACAACTGCTTTGAGCACGCCCGCGTTTCCAGCAGGGGCAAGAAGTTCTGGTTTCATACCTAAATTAGAGCCGGTAAGCTTTAAGCGCCTTTGCCCACGACGAGCGCAGTTTCTGCAAACATATCAAAACGATATATTTATATATGGATTTGATATATACCTTAATTAGGTGATCGAATGGGCGATATACTCGTAAGATTAGACGGTTCTGTTGAAGAAATTCTCAAGCGCCTTATGGAGGCTGGCTTCTTCAAAACTAAAAGCGAAGCAATACGCGCGGGCATACTCGAACTTGGAAAAGAATTCCAGATAGTCAAAACCCGCGAGGAATTTCTTGATGAGCTTGCTGTTGAGAAAATGCAGAGAATTGACGAAGAAATAAAATCTGGAAAGCGAAAAGTTTACACTGAAGCCGAAATCAAAAGGAAATATGGGTTGTAGCAATGACCGATTATTCGCTTGAGTTCGCGCACGGATGGCAGGAATACTTTGAAAAGCTGGACAACAGCATGCGCGCGCGGGTTTGGAAAAAAATTCAGCAGCTCAAAACCCTCCCGCACTCTCGCCATCTCAAGCAAGGGCTCGATTTTTACGTAGCTGAAACCGGGCAATACAGAATTGCTTACAAGATTGATGAAGAGCGAAAAATAAAAACCATTCATTTTGTAGGCGACCACAAAGAATACGAGCGCTGGCTCGGGTTATAATATGCTTCCCTTCAACGAACTTCAACGAAAGGCAAACGCGCGCTACTACAAGAAAAAAGGAAGCGCAATCTACGAAGACTTCTCCACGTTTGCAAAGAGCGGCACGCTCTCGCGCGCAAACTCCCTCGAGTTCCACGCGCACATAAGCGCGCTCGAGCGCGCAGAAGGCGAACAGAGCGAACTGCGCATCTGCGAGTTCGGAATTGGAGACGGAAGCTTCTGCAAAAGTTTTCTTAGCGAGCTCTCAAAACTCGACAAAAAGCACAAAACCGACTACTCAAAGCGCGTCCACTACTCCCTTTTCGACATTTCTCCAAAGATGCTTGCTTCTGCAAAGAAAACTCTCTCATCTTTCTCAAACCTCGAATTCATCGAAGCAGACGCGTGCGAGCCAATTCCCTACTTCAAGAAAGCCCACTATGTGCGAATGAACGAACTCTACACAGATTTGCCCACACGCATTCTCGCGCGCAAAGGAGAATCTCTTTGCGAGGTTCTTTACGAAATGCACGGAAATCAACTGCAAACTTCGCTCAAGCCGATAAGCAAACTCGGCGAAGAAGAAAAGCTCGCCCTCCTTTTTCTCCAGCGTTTACCCGAGCTCTACTTCATTCCATTCAACAACTCCGCAGCTGCGCACGTTCTCCAGCTCGCGAAAATCTGCTCTTCAAAACTAAACTCCTACGCAGATATTTTCGACTACGGATTCATCTCCGCAGAAGAAATACTTGAAATGCCTCGCGAAATGTGGAACTCCTCAATCGTCCGCGAGTATGGAACTCAATTAACAACCGACCTGAACTTTCCCTACTTAGCTTCTTTTGCGCGCGCAGGCAGTTTTGAAGTTGAATTCGAAACTCAGCGCGCCTACGTTGAACGCATTCTTGGAAAGAAGCTTCAAGCCAGCGAAAAAAAGAACGCGCTCGCCTACACAAAAAAGACGCGCGCATTCGAAGAAAGCGATGATTTCGTGCACATGCGATTAAGTGCGCCCAAAGCAAAATGAGTATAATGCCCCTGCGTTGTTCTTTTTATGAAACAATTGTTCCAAAAGTTGAACACACTCAAAGTTCTCTCTCTTTTTCTTGAAAACCTGCTCCTAACAAGCAATGCCCCAAACCATAGAAATTTAAACCTCAAAGAGCATGAATCAACCATGCCAACAACTGCAGTAAAAGAGAAGCCAAAAGAAAGTGCTCCTGAGCTCAATCTCGCGCCTAAACTCAAAGCCTACCTGGAGAAAGTTCCGAGCAAAGCTGAAGAGATGAAAACCGCGGGAGCTGAAAGAATTGCAATTGAGCTTGAAGACAAACCCAAGCTTGCTCTTGCCTACCAGCAGAAATACAACGAACTCGTTTCAGACATTGCTTTCATTCTCAAGAGCGAGCTCGGAAACTCACCGAACGAGGAAAAATTCATAACTTCAATATGGGGAATAATCTCATCTAACTTCGAAGTTCCAACGCCCGGAACCATGATTGACCGAATGGACGAGATGCTGGAGAAAGGAACATTCGACTGCGATACGTGCGCTTTCCTGGTTTTTGACGTTGCCCGACAAGTCAGCGTCAATCTAGCAATCATCCACGTTCCGGGGCATTATTTTGTTAAAACTGACAACTTCTTCTTTGAAACAAGAACCGGGGACTATCATCCATTAGCTGAACTCAACGGCAGTTACCCATTTATTTTCAACATTACCTCAGACCCTTCAGCAGTATCCGCGCAGTCGTACTTTATTCACGGAGACAATTATTGCGAGAGCGCCCCCAACAAAGCAGTCGCATTCTTTACAAAATCCATCGCGCTCAACCCAATCGATTCATTTGCATACTGGGTGCGCGGGAACATCTACTTGGAGAAGAAAGACTACCGAAAAGCAATTGCAGACTACTCTAAATGCATTGAGCTTGCTCCAACCGTTCCGCATGGATATTTGGGCCGCGCTGACGCTTACATAAAACGCGGCGAATATGAAAAAGCAACTGCAGATTACCGCAAAGCATTGGAAATCGGTGAGAATGCCCATAAAACTAGTCCAGATGACATGCACGCGCTGCTAATTAAATTACAAGCTGCAAATAGTCTTATTAGTGTAGATTACGAAAAGAAGCAAGCAAAAGAGCGCGCGGCTGCAAAAAACAAATAGAGGAGATAGATAAGCGTATTAAAGAACTTGACGAAAAGCTTAAGAAAAACAGAAAGAGCGATTCTAAATAAGCAACCAAACACGAGCAAATAAATAGTTAACACTGCCTAATTCATCCATGTCTACCAAAGGAGTTGCAGTAATCGATCTGCAGAAACAGCTCGCTCTGCGCTTGGGAAAGAAAGGAACTGCCACAGACTACACTATATATAATAGGCGAAGCGATGAAGAAACTCTCTGCCTCTACGAGCCGACTCTCTACCCCGAGAAGCTCGTTTCGCTTCTCCACTGCCTAAACTCCTCGGATTTCGCGCTCCTAGTTTTCGACGGAATTTCAAAAGAAATAGGCGAGGCAATGGTTGCCCTCGACATGCTCGGAATTCAGGGAATAGTCTGCTTCCGCGACGGAACAAAAGAAGAGTTTTCCGTTCTCGCGCGCGGAACTTCACTAGAAAAATTCCAAGAGTGCGCCTACGATGACGCGGCAATTCTCGCTGCACTTGAAGCATTTCCAGCTCCGCGCACTCCTGACGCTCCCCTTCGCATTCCTCTCGACAGCTCCTTCTTAGTGAAAAGCGTGGGCGTAGTTGCTCTCGGCATAGTCAAGCGCGGAGTAGTAAACGTCCATGATTCGCTCACTCTAGTTCCTTCTGGAAAAAAGGCAAGCGTTCGCTCTCTCCAAGTTCAAGACAAAGATGTAGATCACGCAGACGCGGGCGACCGCGTAGGGCTATGCCTAAAAGACGTGAACGTTGATGATTTGGAACGCGGAGTTGAACTCGTGAAAGAAAACTCGCCCATTACTTCAGGAAGCGAGCTCGAAGTTGAAGCAGAGCTTTCAAAATTCCAAAAAAGCGGCTTAACCGCAGGCTCAAGCGTTCTTGTTTCTTTTGGAATGCAGATGTCAACTGCAAATCTTCCCCAAGCTTTAGAACTCGGAGCAAAGGGAAAGATTAAACTCGAGTTTCTAAAACCGTTTGCCTACGAGAAGGGCGCAGCTGCCCTCCTAGTTGACAACACGCGCCCCCTGCGCATTCTCGGGCGTGCGAGGTTCCTTTAACCTCTTTTAGCAACTTGGGCTATGAATTTATAAACCTATACTTCCTATATCTACTTACAATGGCTTGCTTCTGTTTAGTTTAACAAGCAATAAACGCCATTGAAAAAAAGGTGAAAAAAACATGTCATTTGACGACGAAGAGAGGCGCGACCGAGGCGGAAGACGCGGTAGGTTCGGCGGCGGTGGATTTGGTGGAGACAGGGAAATGCACAAGGCAACCTGCTCTGACTGTGGACAGGAATGTGAAGTTCCTTTCGCACCGACCGAAGGAAGACCGGTTTACTGCAGAGAGTGCTTCAGAAAACACAAGAAGTTCTGAGAATCGTCACGCGCTTCTAGCGAGTTTGACGGCTTTTATTTTCTTTTATCTTTTTGTTTGTTATTGTGCGTTGCACATTATCTATAAACTTTTACTGAGAGGATGAGAAATTATATGAGAATCGATTCATTTGAACGGCTTAATTTGAAGCCCGAAACTGCACGAGCAATTGCGGAGATGGGCTTCGTAAAACCAACCCCGATACAGTGCGAGTCAATGCTTCATGTTTTCCAAGGAGAAGACGTGATTGGGCAGGCGCAGACTGGAACTGGAAAAACTGCTGTTTTTGGCATTTACCTAACTGAGTGCATAGACATGAACTCGCGAGATGTCCAAGCGCTTATTCTTGCACCTACGCGCGAGCTTGCAGTTCAAATTTGCGCCGAAATAAAGCGCATCGCAAAATACACTCCGCTTCGTTTGCTTACTGTTTACGGGGGCGTAAGTATAAACCCCCAAATTGACGAGCTTAGGCGCGGAGTTCACATAGTAGTTGGAACTCCGGGAAGAATTCTTGATCATATCGAGCGAAGGACCCTTAAGCTTGGAAACGTGCGCTGCTTGGTTCTTGACGAAGCAGACCGAATGCTTGACATGGGCTTTAAAGAAGACGTTGAAAAAATAGTGCGCCAAACTTCCAAAGAGCGACAGACTCTTCTTTTTTCTGCAACAATGCCGCGCGAAATTGTAAAGCTTTCAAACAGCTACCAGAAATATCCTTTCAAAATTCTGCTTGAACCTGACTCAATTACCATCAAGCACATAAAGCACGGGTTCATGAGAGTGGATCACCGCGACAGATACCGCGCGCTTAGCGGCTACATGCTCGCGAAGAAACCTTTCCACACAATAATCTTCTGCAGAACAAAGAGAGGCGCAGAGCTTCTCGTTGGCGATTTGCACCGCGCAGGCTATAAGGCAGACAGCCTGCATGGAAACATGAGTCAAAGACAACGTGATGACGTTATGCGCAAATTCCGTAATGGAGTGATACGCGTCCTCGTGGCAACCGATTTGGCTGCGCGAGGGCTTGATGTTCCCGAAGTCTCGCACGTAATAAACTTCAATCTTCCAGAAGAGCCCGATACCTACACCCACCGAGTCGGAAGAACCGGCAGAGTAGGAAAAAGCGGGGATGCATTCAACATTGTTGCGAGCGACGAGATGGGCATGCTCGGAGCAATAGAGCGCGCCTGCGGAATACGTATGGAAGAAGAGAAGATTGAGCTAGGCCCAAGTTTTCCGCCTCCACCAGGGGGAAGGCGTTCAGAACCTTCGCGCTCTAATTTTAGAGGCGGAGGCAGAGACGGAAAGCGATATGGAAGCAGAGATGGAAGCAGGGGACGAAGCAGCCATGCCTCCTCTTCTCGCGGCAGTTACTTGCGCTCTTCTTCTCACTCGCACTCTTCAAGTGCGCCTTCACGCAGCAGAGGCGGCCACTTTGGGCCCAAGCGTGAATAACCGAGGTTAGCCATGGCTTTCACCGATGTTTTCCTTGGCGCTCTTGCTGTGCTTCTTGCAACTTCAGCAGGCGCATTTCTCATTTTTTTCTTCAAGCAAATCAACCAGAAATTCTACTCACCAATGCTTGCATTTGCCGAGGGCGTAATGGTTTTTTCAGTAATTGAGCTTCCAATGGTGAACCTATGAAATACATTCTAATAGTTGGAGATGGAATGGCAGACCGCCCTCTTCCTGAATTGAGCGGAAAAACTCCCCTCGAATACGCGAAAACTCCCAACATGGACTTTCTCGCAAGCAACGGAACTTCTGGGAAACTAAGGACGTTGCGCGAAGGAGGCGCAAGCGGAACAGACGTCGCGCACTTCTCCATTTTCAGCTACGCAGAAAGCGAATATTCAGGGCGTGCACCTCTCGAAGCAGCTGCCATGGGAATTGCGTTAAATGAAAAAGACATTGCTGCGCGCTGCAACTTAGTTACTCTAAAAAATGGATTAATGGACGACTACTCAGCAGGGCACGTTTCAACAGAAGAAGCGCGCGAGCTTATT
>JBDROI010000027.1:0-3393 GCA_043810245.1 Microcaldota archaeon | reverse complement strand
ACCACAACGTAGACAAGGGGCAGATTTGCGGCGGGCAGACGAATGTGGAGTTTGGAGGCGGCGAATTTCTAAAGCCAATTTTCGTGCTTCTGAGCGGGCGCGCAACTTCTGAAGTAAACGAGAAAAGAATTCCTGCCCAGTATGTTGCAATGAAGGCGGCGCGCGACTACATGAAAGAAGTCTGCAGAAATCTTGATGTTGACAACTGCGTAACTATGGACTCGAGAATTTCTCAGGGCTCAAAGGACTTGATTGACGTTTTCCTTCGTGGTCCAAAGATTCCGTTCTCAAATGATACGAGCTTTGGAATAGGCTATGCTCCGTTCTCGGAAGCAGAACAGCTCGCGCTCGAAACAGAAAGAATGCTCAACTCAAAGGAGTATAAAAACAAAATGCCGGCTGTTGGCGAAGATGTCAAAGTAATGTGCTTGCGGCAGAAAGATGAAATTAAAATTACGGTAGCAATTGCTTTCGTTTCAAAGTATGTTAAGAATTTGGGCGAATATTTGAAGATTAAAGAAGAAGTGAAAAAGGATGTTGAGAAGCTCGCGAAGAAGATTACGAAGAGAACAGTTAATGTTTTTGTGAACACGGCAGATAATGAGGAGCGCGGAAGCGTATATATTACGTTAACTGGCTTGAGCTGTGAACAAGGCGATGATGGAAGCGTTGGAAGAGGAAACCGAGTAAACGGATTGATTACACCTGGGCGGCCAATGAGCTTGGAAGCTGCTGCGGGCAAGAATCCAGTGAACCACGTTGGAAAAATATACAATGTGCTTGCGTTTGAAATTGCAAAAGACTTGGTGAAAGCGTACCCGCAGATTGAGCAGTGCAGTGTTTCGCTCCTCGCGCAGATCGGCAAAAGCATTGACCAGCCCGCGGTTGCGGGCGTTGAAATTAACATGAAGAAGGGCGAGAGTTTGGACGCAATTAGAGGAAAGGTAAACTACGCAGTTGACGAGTGGCTTGAGGAGATTACGGAAGTAACGAATATGATTGTGGAGAAGGAAGTTGGAGTTTACTAGAAAGAAGAGGCTGAAACTGCGTGGTTTGCCTCTTTTTCCTTAATTAACCAAACATATACGTTTATATAAGTTTGGTTCATTAATCTATTTATGATTCTCCCGCTTGAGAAGCGCTTGAAGAAGCGCCTGCATATCGAAATTGCACGCCTACAGGATGAGGTAGTGGAAATTCTCTACGGAGTTGAGAACGACCTTGTTTTTCATGGAGGAACCGCGATCTGGCGCTGCTACCAAGGAAATAGGTTTTCGGAAGACCTCGATTTTTACTGCAAGAATATTGAAAAAGTAGAACGGCAGTTTAGGGAGAAGATTTCTGAGCGGGGCTTGACGGTCCTGAAGTTCAAAAAGACAGCTAATCTTGTTTTTTGCAAGATTTCAAACGGAAGCACTGAAATTCGCGTTGAAATCAATTATGCAGTGAAAAAGAAAGCGGTGGTAAAGAACTATGAGAAGACGGATGGCTCGCTCATGGACGTTTTCACGCTTTCTCCGGAAGAGCTTGTGCTTGAGAAAATAGGTGCATACGAAAATAGGAGGTTCATACGCGACATTTACGACATCTACCACTTGTCCAACTATTTGACGGAAAGGGAAATGGTAAAGAAAGAGGTTGTAAAGCTTCTTGCTTTGCCCAAGCTTCCTGCAGATGAAAAAAATCTAAAGGCAATTGTTTACGCGGGAAAAATTCCTTCATTCAAACAAATTTTGGAAGAACTGAGGAGACGTTTTGCATGAATTGCATAAAGGAAGTGTGTGAGCACTTTAAATCCGCGGCAGCATTCACGATAACCGACTTGAAAGTATTTTTAAGAAAGAAGGGGGTTGGAGGAGGATACCTAAGCCTGCTCGTGCACAACCTGCTCGCGAAACATGAGATGAGGAGGATTGCGCGCGGGGTTTATACTTTCCACACTGAAACGGAAGTAGCCGGCTTTGGCTTTCGGCCGTTTTACTATGGTTTGCAGGAGGCGCTCTCGCTTAGAAACCTGTGGGAGCAAGAAACAAATCCAGTGGTGATAACTCCAAGGAAAGTGAGAAGCGGAGTAAGAACCTTTGAGGGAGCGAATTATGTGGTGCGGAGAATCAACCGCAGAATGTTCTTCGGATTTGAGATGATGAAGTACGCGGACTTCTGGATTCCGGTTTCAGATGTTGAGAAAACCTTCCTTGACTTCGTCTATTTTAAGCAGGCGCTGAGCAGAGAAGCTTTGGCGGAGATTAAAAAAAGGGCGAATGAAAAAACTCTGAACGGGTATTTGAAGCGCTGCCCAAAATGGATGAGGAAGAAGGCACGGGAGCTTTTGAAGCTACCCAAACCAAGAATTGAGCTTTGACTGGCTTCCCTTCTGCTCGAACGCGCCTTTGAGAGTGTCTGCTATTTTTTCTACGCGCGCTTCTGAAAATCCATGCTCTCCGCAGAGAAATTTAACGAGCTCTGCTTTTTCCGGCTCGCGGAATGCGAACTGCGCCTCGCTTACAGGAGGATGAAGGAAGAAGTTTTCTATTTCGTGAAGCTCGTCCATCTGCGAAGTTGGAAACGCGGCTTCTTTGAATGCATCTTCGAGCGAGGAGACTTTTGAAACGATTTTGAGGGCTTTTTTCGGCCCTATTCCTTTTATTCCTTGGTTGAAATCGGTTCCTGTTAAAATCGCCAGCCAAACCAACTGCTCGCGCGAAATTTTCAACTGCTCGAGCGTGTTTTCTAAGTTTATGAGCTCGGGGGAAACATCAATGTAGATGTCTCTTCCGGGGAGCTTTCTTTTTCCTGAAATTGTCAAATTGCGAAGAAGGAGAGGGGCACCGAAAAGAAGCGCGTCGTAGTCTTGGGATGCGCATGCGTAAACTGATTTTATCTGCGCGAGATGTGAGGCCTCTGCTTCTCCTTCAGAAGGAGCTTCTATGTATGGAATTCCCATGAGAGTTAAAAGCTGTTTGCTTTCTGCAATCATGCCCGAGGTTAAACGCGAGGAGCCTTGCGCATAGGTGCGCGCCTCTCCTGCTTCTCCGCGCGCAAGAGCGTCCTTCCACTTTCGTTCTGCTTCCGCGCGAATTTCAACGCGCTTCTCAATCGTTTCTGTTTTTAGGTGAAAGGGTTTGCCGTCGAAAACGTAAACCGGCTTTATTCCGACTTCAAGAAGCTTTGCTGAACGGTAGAATAAACCTGAAAGATGGCTTGTGATTCGTCCGCGCATATCAACGAGAGGCATTCCGTCTGCCTGGCGTATAATTGAAAGAAACTGGTAGAGCGTGTTGAAAGCGTCGACTGCGATGGTTTTTCCATTCAGCACGTCAAGAGAAATTGCTTCCTTGCTTGCCAAATCGCCTAATTGAACTCCCACCTAATCGCCTTTTTCCTTCTCTTTTT
>JBDROI010000026.1:0-9402 GCA_043810245.1 Microcaldota archaeon | reverse complement strand
TCTTGAAAGTATCAATAGTTTCCGCGAGCTTCTTCCTGCTCATATCCCGTTTTCCAGTAACCTTGCGCGCGGAAACTCCTGCGTCAGCAAGTGCTTTCTCAATTGCATTCACCATCTCAACCGTGTGCGTAAATACAACTGCATTCTTTCCCTTTCTCGCGCGCAAGAGCATCTTCAATGCCGCGATTTTCGGATGCGGATTTCCTTTTTCCTGAAGCTCGCGCGCCATTCCAACTATTTCTGCAATTCTCTTTCCGCGCATCCAGTCATCAATTCCCAAAATGCGCTTCGTAGCATAAATTTTTTGCTCCTTTTTCGAGTTCATCTTTTCATAAAATGCTAGAAATGCAGGCGTTCCTTCAGTTAGAAGCGAGTGGTACCAATACGTGAGCTTGTAAAGTTCTGCAAAAGCAGAGCTTGCTTCCCGGTCAACCTCGTCGCTCTGCGTTTTTATCCTTGCTTGAATTCTGTCAAATGCTTTCTGCGGAAGAATTCTGAACGCTCCCCCTACCAATCCTTTTTCTTCAAGCCTCGAAAACGGCGCGTACATCATTTCTTCAAGCGAGCTTGCAATCTCAGCAAATTCGTTCGGCAGTTCAACTTTGTAGACTTTTCTTGAAAGCCCTTTTTCATATTCCTTCAGCTCCTCTTCGCGCCCGCGCCTCGTTTCAATATTCTTTATTCCAAGAAGCTCCGCAAACTCCCTGACTTTCTCCGCGCTTGCTCCAGGAGACGCAGTAAGCGCAAGCACCGCGGTTTTTTCGCTTTCGTGCGCCTTTTTCGCTATATCTGAGTATGCGTATTCCCCCGTAGTTCTGTGCGCCTCGTCAAAAATCACGAGCGAAACTTCGCCCAAATCCGCGAGTCCTTTCATCAAATCATTTCTCACAGTTTCAGGAGTTGCAACAATTGCGCGCTTATTTTCGTCATTCCAAATTTCCATGCGCTTTTTCGAAGCAACATCCCCAGTAAGCATCTCAACTTTTTCGCCCAAATCCGTGCACTTTTTCAAAAGCTCAAAGTGCTGCTTCACAAGCGCAACAGTAGGGGCTAGAAAAATTACCTTTCCCTCTTCTACTTTTGCATCAAGCGCAAGAACCGCAATATAGCTTTTTCCAAGCGAGGGGTCAAGAACAACGAGCGTGCTTCCCTTCTCCAAAAAATTGCGCGCAATCTCAATTTGGTAGTTTCTAAGCTCGAGCGTTTCTCTTTTCACATGGCTCGCATGCCATTGAATTTCTTCGTGAATTGGTGGAGGTAAGCTCTTTTTCACCTCTTCTATAACTCCTACTTCAACAAGATCTCTCCTCGCGCTTTCAATCATTGACTTGAAGCGCGCAACTCCTTTTTCGCTTACTATCCCAGTTGCCTTATTCAAAACAAGTTGCAGGTAATACTCTGCATTTCCCGGAATCCTTGCGCCCGCAATGCGCGCATTATTTATCTTAACGAGCAAAGCATACGCTTCATCTTTCAGCGTCTTCTTTTCGCCTGCTATTACAAAGCGTTGTGTTGCCATCAAACTCCTCTCTTCTCACTCAACACTGCCAATTTATGAAGCACTCCATAATTATACGTTGCATTAAAATAATACCGATTATTGCGCCTTCCTTCAAACACAACCAAGCCTGCAAACGCGTCTTCGCTCACAACCATCTGCACGTCGTCTCTGGAACCTAAAAGTGATTTCCAGAAAGGAAGCCCGGAGCGAGCGTGCGTTTCCCCGCGCTCATCGCGCATCAGCTCATGAAAAACTGCTGCATTCTCAGCTATGCTAAAAACAGTTCTATCGCCCTCAACCTTAACTTCATACTGCCAAATCAGCTTTCCATTCTCATCAAGAATAAGTTCATCTCCGTCAACCTTAACAGGATTTACTGCAAGTACGAGCTCCCTCTTTCTCTCTGTCTGCGGGTTTATCTCCAACCTATCCTCATAGGTTTCTGCACCCACAGAGCTCCACACTTTGATTTCAGCAGAACTTGGAATTCCGTCAATCACAATCGTTCTTCCAGTATACTCATTTTTTGCTTCAAGGACTTTTCCAAATCCATTTCCTTTTTTCGCGTAGCCCACCAATGTTCCGAAAAAACACGATTCTCCAATCTCCCCGCGGAAATATTTAAAGAAAACAGAAGGAAGCAAAAATTCCCGCTTATTTCCCGGCGCGTTCTGGAATTTTTTAAGAGCATCTTCCTGCGAGTAACAATTGGAGCATCTAGTTAATTTCAACGCATTCACGCTGGTCATTTTTTTCTCCCACATTGCTTGCGTGCTTGCCTTTAATGCCGACAACTAGTATATAAATATCTTGTTCGATTTTTGCGCGTCAATGCCTCTTTAAATAGTTCTCTATATTCTTCAAGCCCTTGCCAATCATTGCAGAATTAAGCGCATAGCTCAGCCTAATTCGCTTGGGCGCCCCAAACCATTCTCCGCAGTAAGTAATCACGCGATGCTTTGAGTAAAGCTCCCAAACAGTTTTCTTCGGATTCTTCACTTTCGGAAGAGCGTAGAATGCGCCTTCGGGCTTCCACAACTCCAAGCCCATTTCCATCAATCCATTGTAAACCAAATCCCTTCTTTTTCTGAAAACTTCGAGCTGTCTTTTCACGTAAGAATGTGGAACCTTAAGCGCCTCATAAGCCATTTCTTGTCCAAGCACTGAAGTATTCATTGACGTTGCAGTCTTCAGCCCAACCACTTTTTCAACAATCTCCTCATTCGCACAGCAGTAGCCCACTCTCAGTCCGCACATTGCAAATGTTTTCGAAAAAGAGTTGAGCGTTATTACATGCTCGCCTTTGGGCGAGTAGTGCTCGCCTTCGTAAATCAAATTCGAGTAAACTTCGTCTGAAATTAATTTCACTCCCAAATCGCGCGTCATCTTTTCAATCTCTTCAAGAGTTTTTCTTGGCTGCACGCACCCAGTTGGATTTGCAGGAGAATTAACAAGCGCAACTTTTGCTCCCTCCAGTTTCGCGCGGAAGTCTTCCAAGTCAATATGCCCATCAACTAATTTAGTGTAAACAGCTCGCCCGCGGTTCTTTGCAATGAGCGTTGGGTATGTATAATAATACGGAACAGTAAGGAGCACCTTTCCTCCATCTTTTCCAAGCAGGGCTCCAAACGTCAAGTCAAGCGCTTCCGAAGCCCCGTTTGTTATCACTATATTGCGCGCGCTGAATTTATGCCCGTACTCGCGCATTGCTTTCGCAACGCCTACTCTCAGTTTCTCCTCTCCCCGAACCAAGCCGTACTTGAAAACTCGAAATCTTTTGTCTACTCCAAAAATTCGCTTTGGCGGGGCTAAATCAGGCTGCCCCGAGCCAAACGAAATATAGCCCTTGTTCTTCCCTATGAAGAGCGATGGCCCAAACTCATGCATAAAAAGCCAGGAGAGGGAGTTGAACCCCCCTTCACCGGTTTCCGAACCGCGGAGGGGAACCAAGGTTCCCCTTTCAGTTTCGAGATAACTGCAGCCGGTCGCATAGCCGCTCTGCCATCCTGGCTTAGTGCATAATTTAATAGACTAACAATATAAAAACGTTAGGTTATCCGAATGAATGTTCCTTCTCTCTATTCTGCATTGAAAAAGCGCTATTCTGTGGGCTCCTGGTGGCCTGCTGAAACTCCGTTCGAAGTAGTCATAGGCGCGGTTTTAACCCAGCAGGCAAGCTGGAAAAACGTAGAAAAAGCAATTGCCAATTTAAAGCGCGCAAAACTAATTACTGCGCGCGCAATTTCCCGCGCTCCTCTTTCCAAGCTTGAGAAATGCGTTCGCTCAACCGGCTTCTACAAGCAAAAAGCAAGAAGATTAAAAGGAATTGCAAAAGCGCTTGCGCGTGCAAACCTCTCAAAAATGGAGTTGAAAGAAGCTCGCGCATTTCTTTTTTCTCTCCACGGAGTTGGCCCTGAAACAGCTGACTCCATACTTCTCTACGCGTACAACAAGCCGATTTTTCCAATAGATGCATATACAAAGCGAGTCTGCAAACGAGCAAAAATTGCTCACACTCTAAACTACGAAAAACTGCGCGCATTTTTTGAGCGCGAGCTTCCAAGAAGCGCAGACATTTACAAAGAAACCCACGGAATGCTCGTAGAGCTCGCGAAAGAATTCTGCCGAGTTAAGCCGAGATGCCGAGAGTGTGCGCTTAAGAGAATGTGTAAACGAGCCTCTGAACCGAAGTGAAACCGTACTATCTTCTTCACCTCGCAGCTCCGCCGTCTGCGCAGGTTTAAATACTAGAAGCGACCCAATAACATCTACGAGAAAGGAGAGGTGAAACTATGACCGTGCAAACTCAAAAAATAATTCAAACTCACGCAGGCAACGTTAGCGTTCTTCCAAACCAAACTTGGCTTGAAGCAATCTTTAATGCCAACAAAAACAAGCAAACAACCGCGCCAAACTCCTTCTTCAACAGGCTTCTGCTTGAAAAAGACCTAAAAGGCAATTTCAAACCCATTCCAGATGAAATATTGAAAGCAAGACCTTGGTTCACTGGCACTGCCTTCACAGTAGGCGGCAAAAACAAGCAACTCGGGGAACGCATAGAAGCCGAATGCAGATACAACGGAACACTGTTTACCGTCGTCTTCAACGTCCCGAAAGACTACCAAAACACAACTGCAACTGCGCTCCTCTGCGACCAAGGCTTTGAAAACGGCACTCCAACTATACAGCTTTTTGACAGCAAAGGCAACCCGATAAACCTGGAAGAAACGAATGAAACTACAATCTTCCTAAAGTTCAACGGAAAAATACGCACTTTCCAAATCCTAAGCAGAGACGGCGGAATAATGGAAGCAGTTGGAGGCGAAAATACTCTCAGCTGGGTTTCAGATTCTGCCGCATTCGGGCTTTCCGCCCGCGGCTACTACGGCCTCGCCCTCTACTACTACAACCTCTGGCGCTGTGTCGGCCTCTTCTATCTGCCGTCCGACCGTTTTGGGGTGCTGGCAATTGAAAGCGCCAGCGGAGCTGGCGCGACCGCAAGCAACGACGCCATTAAGACTGCTCAAACTGCATTAACCAGCGCGCAAAATGCGCTTAACACTGCGCTTGAAGCAGTGAAAACTGCTCTCAACGCGCTAAAGGCTTAAAAATTTCTTCTTCTTTTTTCTTTTCTGCCCTTGCAAGCGGGAGCTTCGGCGCAAATAACGCGCCAATTTTTGGAGCGAATTACTGCTCCAAAGCTTTGCAAGAGCCACACGCTCCTTTGCAGTGCAGGCTTTTGCCTGCCATGAAATACAGCGTCAATGCACAGTAGGCGCAAGCCGAAAAAGCAAAGTCGCAGTGGAAGTTTGAATCAAAGGGGCTACGGTTTCGGGCTTTCCGCCCGCGGCTACAACAACCTCAACAACTACAACAACAGGCGCAGTGTCAACCTCAACAATCAGCCGTCCAACCGTTTTGAAATGACCTTGCAGCTCCTGCTTAAGGGCTTTGGTGGTTTGACGAAAACTTACAGGAACCTCTTCGGAAAGCTTTGCAGCTACGAAAACCTCTTTGAAGCTTTCAAGAAGGCGCGAAAGCGGAAAACAAGAAAGCCCTACGTGCTTGAGTTTGAGAAGAACCTTCAAAATAATTTGTTCCAACTGCAGTGGGAGCTTTTGACGCATACTTACCAGCCGCGCCCTTTGAAAACATTTGTCGTGCGCGACCCAAAGACGCGCAAAATCAGTGCATCTCATTTTCGCGACAGAGTGGTTCACCACGCTCTCTGCAACATAATTGCGCCCATTTTTGAAGCCCGCTTCATCCACGACACTTATGCAAACAGAACGGGAAAGGGCACGCACGCAGCTCTGAAGAGATTCGACTGCTTCCTGAGAAAAGCAACCCTCAATGGAAAATGTTGGGGGGGGGCGTACCCACAGAAGCAGCATTCTTGGCTATGTACTGAAGGCTGATGTGAAGCACTACTTCGAAACGGTTGACCACGAACTTCTGATATCTATAATCTTCAAACGAATCTGCGATGAAGGCATTCTCTGGCTCATCAAGAAAATTCTTGCAAACCACAAAACATCTCTTCAAGGAAAAGGTATGCCGCTCGGCAACCTCACGAGCCAGTTTTTTGCCAATATTTACCTAAACGAGCTTGACCAGTTTGTAAAGCACGAGTTGAAGGCAAAATTCTACATCCGCTACGTTGACGATTTCGTGATTTTGGGCAGAGATAAGGCACTGCTTGAAAAATACATGCAGAAAATAACTAGGTTTCTTGCCATTAACTTGAAGCTTGAAATGCACCCGGAAAAATCGCGCGTTATTCCACTGCGGCGCGGCATCACCCTTCTCGGCTTCCGCGTTTTCTACTACTTCAAACTGCTTAAAACGAGCAACCAGCAGAGGATTTGGAAGCGGCTCTCCAAATTCGAGAAAAAACTGCAAAGAGGAGAAATCAACTCCAACAAAATTCGCCAAAGCATTTTAGGCTGGGAGGGCTACGCTAAAACTGCAAACACCTACTTATTGCGGAAGCGGGTTCGCGAAGAAGTAGAATGCATCCTAGCTACAACTGCACATGGTGTGCGCTTAAGAAAACATGCAAACACATAAAATAACCCATTGCATAAACTTCTAAGGTATTCTCATGAAAGAAGAAATTCCGCGCGAACTCAAGAAAGCATGGAAAGATACGTGCAAAGTAGTTCTAGGGGAAGAAATCGGCGAGCTCGAAGCATACCTTCCCTGGCTTGCCGAATACACAAACAAACTAGTTTACGCCAAATCCAGCATTTCAGGAAAGCAAGTTACATTCACTATGGGCGAGTACTGCAGTTCTTCAAAGCGCATAAGTTTGGATGAAGTCGACTTCAATGCAAAATACGCTCCGCTCAACATCAACGAAATAAAAGACATAGACTCATTAGCTCGAGCAGTTTCAGAGCGCGTTTGTTACACAGGCAACATAGTTCTAGGAAACTCCAGCAACGTACACTCAAGCTCCAACATAATGGACGGGCATTTCATCTACAACTCCGCGCACCTAGGCGGGTGCAAATACATTGCTTACGGAACTGTCGGTCGACAATGCGAATACTGCTTCGGCGGAAATGCAATTGCCGAATCTTCGACGTGCATCAAGTGCCATGAAACCACGCGCGACAAGCGCTCATTCGAGCTCTGGTTCAGCCAAAGCACAAGCGATTCCTACTACTCGTTCAACCTAAAAAACTGCTCCAACGCAATCTTCTGCTTCAACCTCCAAAACAAGAACTACTGCGTTGGCAACATTCAACTGGAGAAAGAAAAATACTCCAAAACGAAAGTCCATTTAATCAGCCAAATCGCAGACGAATTGAAGCGAAAAAAGAAAGTCATCGCGCTTTTAGACATAATAAACGCGAGCAAGCTCCAAAAGCCCCCTTCGCTTCCAGCTCCTCCGGCTTCCAAAGAAATTCTCGACAAAAAGCAGGTTGAAGAGGCGTTCAAATCTACTACACGAATTCTTTTAGGAAAGGAAATGACCGGCGGTTTAGACGCCTACGCCAGTTGGCTTTCAAAGCACATTCACCCAACCGACTTATGCAAATCCGCAGCAAGCAGTGCTCCGCTCTGGAGAGGAAATTACGGCAACAATACTATTCTGCCTAAAGAAAGGCTAGTCAGCTTGGAGGAGTCAAGAAAACTCGGCGAACTTCTGAAGCTTGAAAACTCTGAAATGGAAAGCATAGACTTGCACAACGCGCACAAATTCATAGGCAAGCTTGCCTACCTCGTCTGCGAATGGTACGAAGGCACGCAGTCCAACCTAATTGACTGCACCTGCTACATCGACTCTGCCAACTGCTACCGAACGTGCGGGCCAATCTACTCAAAATACGCGGGCTACTCATTTTGGCCCAAAGGCTCGCAGTATGCTTTTGGAGCAGACACTCTCTTCGATTCAAGCACATGCGTGAACTGCTACTACTCGACGCGCTTAACACGCTGCTTCGAGCTCGACGGCTGCAGCAACTGCTCTGATTCATACTTCTGCCACAACTGCGAGAACTTAAGCGAGTGCATGTTCTGCTTCAACGTGAAAAGCAAGCGCTACGCAGTCGGCAACGTGGAAATTGGAAAAGAAGAATACCTGAAGCTGAAAGCGCTCCTCCTCGCAGAGCTTTCAAAAAAGCTGGAAAAGGATAAAACCCTTGACATAGATATATACAATATAGGGTGCAGCAAGAAAAGCAGGAAGAAATAGGTGGTTTCATGAGCAATCGTATTGTAATCACTGTTCTAGGCAAAGACAAAACCGGCATTGTCGCGGGCATAACAAACTCGCTCGCGGAAATGAAGCTGAACATAGAAGACATGACTTCAGGAAAAATGCAGGATCTCTTCGTAATGCTCATTCTTGCAGACTCTTCAAAAACAAAGCTCGAGCTTGGCGAGATTAAGAAAAACTTAGAAGAAGCCGGCGCTAAAATTGGCGTTCAAGTAATCGTTCAGCACGAGGATGTTTTCCGATACATGCACCGCGTTTAGCGCGAGGTTAGTTTATGCTTTTGGACAAAGAAGAAATTCTCGAAACATTCAAGATGGTGCACATGGAGCACCTTGACGTGCGCGCAGTTACTTTGGGAATAAGCCTGCTTGACTGCGCAGACCCAAACGCAGAAAACGCGCGCGAAAAAATCTTCAAGAAAATTACGACGCGCGCGCAAAAGCTCGTTTCAGAAGCGCGCAAGCTTGAGGAAAAATACGGAATTCCAATAATCAACAAGCGCATTTCAGTTACTCCAATTTCAATTCTTCTTGAGCCGGTGAAAGACAAAGAAGCAGCAGCAGTTGACTTCGCCCGCGCCCTAGACGAGTCCGCAAAAGACGTCGGCGTAGACTTCATCGGCGGATTTTCAGCTCTCGTTGAAAAAGGCTTTACTCCAGGAGACATTGCGCTCATAAACTCTCTTCCAGAAGCGTTGGCAAAAACCGAGCGCGTGTGCTCAAGCGTAAACGCCGCTTCAACTCGCGCGGGAATCAACATGGACGCAGTTGCGCTTTTGGGAAAGAAAATAAAGGAAATTTCCAGCAAATCAAGCAACGGAATTGGATGCGCAAAATTCGTGGTTTTCGCAAACGCGCCCGAAGACAACCCGTTCATGGCAGGCGCTTTCCACGGATTAGGAGAGCACGAATGCACGCTCAACGTTGGAATCAGCGGCCCCGGAGTTGTGCGCTCTGTTGTTGAAAATTCAAACGGAAACTTCCGCGAGCTTGCCGATTCAGTCAAGCGCACTTCATTCAAAGTTACGCGCGTAGGCGAACTGATCGGAAAAGAGCTCGCCTCTTCCCTCAATGTAAAATTTGGAATTGTCGACCTCTCGCTCGCTCCAACTACTGCAGAAGGCGACAGCGTTGCCGCAATTTTGGAAGCAATGGGCTTGGAGAAATGCGGAGCG
>JBDROI010000025.1:0-4738 GCA_043810245.1 Microcaldota archaeon | reverse complement strand
GTGGAGTTGTTCTTGGAGGAGGGTACACGCACATAATAAACAATACGTTCAGCGGAACTGGGGTGCTTATACCAGGCGGTTCTGGAATGCTATTGGAAAACAATAGCCTTGCAAACGTAGGAGTCTCTTCGCTTATTGGCTCTATTTACATTGGCGGCTATGAGAGCCGCAACAACACGATAAGAAACAACACGATTTACGGGTGCACGGGATACTCGGGAATTTACATCGCAGGAATGACAGACAACCGAATTAGTGACAATATTATTTCCAACAACACACGGGGCATTTATATTGGCGGGAATGACAATAAAATTGAGAATAACAGCATCTACGGAAACACGTATGGAGTTTATTTTGAGAGCTCGAAAAACAGCACGCTTGAGAATACGTCTATATGGAACTCGGGCGCGTATGAGTTGTATTTGACGAGCAGTTCAAACGTAAGCGTAATCAACTGCTCGTTCAACTCGAGCAAAGCCGGATATGGAGACGCAAACTCGAACATTACTGTTTGGTGGTATTTGATTGTAAATTCAACAAACAGACTGGGAAGCGTGCTTGGGAGCGTGAACATAAGCGCTGTGAACAATGCGAGCGCAACGTACTTCAGCGCGCTAACGAACGCGAGCGGGCAGATTGCAAAGCGCTTGATTCCGCAGTATTTTGAGAAGCAGGCGGGAAGAACGTCTTATGCGCCGTATAACATTACTGCGATGAAAAGCAGTTATGGAGAAAACACGACGCAGATTTTCATGAACGCAAGCTTGGAGTTGAATATTGTTGTCCCGGATAGTTATGCGCCAAATGTCAGCATAACCTATCCCAGCGCAGATGCAAACGTCTCAAACTCGTTCCGCGTGAACGCTACAATAACTGACGGAGGCGAGGGAGTAAACGCGAGCTTGGTTTATGTCTGGTTTACTGGAGCGGAAGGAGCAAACGTTACACCCTGGATAGTGATGAGCAATGTTACTAACTCTTCATTTAACAAGAGCGTAAACTTAGCCTTGTATAACGTTGCAGACGGCTGGCTAAATGCAACAATAAACGCGAGCGACGTTGCGGGAAACGTGAATGCAAGCGAGCTCGTGCAGATTAGGAAAGACGGCGCTGCGCCAGCGGTTACGAACGCAAATGTTTCTCCGCTAAGTGTTTCGACTGGAGGCGGGTTTGTCATCAACGCGAGCGTAACTGAAGCTATGAATTCGATTTCTTCTGTTTATGCCTATGTTGAGTGGAGCGCAGGAGACGCTTGGGTTGAAATGAGCGAATATGATGGAGCTGGCAACTACACGTGCAACTTCACGAACACCACGCGCGCTGGAGTATATAGTATAACAATATTTGCGAATGACACGCTTGGAAACTCAAACAACAGCGAGTCGATTGCAGGAACAGTGGTTGCAGTAGGTGGAGGAACACCGGGGGATGAAGCGCGCTATCTGTGGCTGACTTCAACTGGAGAATGTGCAAACGAGGGAGTTTTCATACGCGTGCGCGATGCTTACCAAAATATAGTTTCTGCTGAAATTCGCGTGCTTTACAAAACAGTTGACGGATGGACTCTTGCCTACAGCGAGCGCGGCGACTATGTGAAGTATGTTCCTGCACGCGCTGGAGTTTACGAAATTTCTGCCTCCCAGCTTGGCTATGTTCCTGCTTCAAAAACGCTTGCTGTACGCGACTGCGCAGCGCCTGTTGAAGAAGAGCCTGAAGAAGGAAACACAGAAGCAGGAGGCGAAGTGAAACTAGTTTCAGCGAGCGCCCAGCAGACATCGTGCACCGGAGCAGAATTGGCGTGCGAGAGCGTGTTTGCATATGAAGGAAAAGGCAGGATGCGGATAGAACTTCCTGCAAGCTATACTGAAGGAACAGAAGGAGTTGTTGATTCTGCTGGAAATGCGCTTGCTTTCACGCGCGAAGGAAGAATAATTACTGTAGAAAGCGCGGGTGAGTTCCGCGTGAAAATAGATGTTGCTGGAATAGAAGTAAGCAAGCGCGAGGAGAAGAACAATGAGCTCGTGGTCAGCATTTCAAATGAGAACGAAGCAGTTGTTGTTGACAAGCTTGAGATAGGCGGAGTAAACGCAAGCAGGGAGATTGCACGCGTAGTTTATGTTCCTGAAGGCGGAGAGCCAGTTGAGATTACAGCATATGAAGTTGTTGGTGAAACGCTCATAATCAACCAGCAAATTGAAGTTAGATACGCGCCAGCTTCAAACAGGGTTATTGTTGAGTATATGTGCGCATCTGATGATGAATGCGGAAGCAAATTCTGCTTAAGCGGAAAATGTATTGAGTGTATAGCAGATGAGCAGTGCGGAGCAGATGGAGTTTGCTTAGATAACTTGTGCGCAGATGCTGCGCAGGCAGGAGAGAAAAATGCTGCAAAGAATGGATCACTTTTGACTCCAACAAGTGCAGAGGAGCAGGAGAAGAAGAGAGCTGAAGCAGAGGCGCTTTTTGTCGGCGGCGGTGTTCTGCTGTTCCTTGCAGTCCTTGCGTTTGCAATTGGAACCAAGAAAAAAGAGAACTTGGCCGTATGCATCGTTGCACTTGCACTTCCACTCTTAGCAGGCTATTTCGCAGGAGTTTTGATTGGAAGCACGCTCGCAGTCGTTGAAGTGCTGTTTCTTCTTATATATAAGAAAGAGCAGCTTCATTTGGGTTGATTAGAAAGCTAAAAATCAACTAATTTTCTCTGCTGAAGAATACTGCTCATTTTCAGGTAGGTTGAAATCGGCACGCGAAGACGAGTTGAAATGTCTGAGAGCGCGTCCTTGAGAGAAGAGAATTTCTTTGGCTGGTTCTTGAATGCGTTGCGCACATTCTCGCGCACTTCCCAGACGCCTACAGGTAAAACATAGCCTTCGTGAATTTCTCTGAAGACTACTGCGCGCGCCTGCTTTCTCAGGTTGTCTAGAGCCTCGGTAACTCCATATCTTCCTGCGTAGTAACCGCCTCCTTCTTTTTGCGCGTAAGCTGTTCTTCCAGCAAACGGCTCGTATTCCTGAACTGTGCTCATTCCGCGCGCGCCCTGCGTCCACAGCGTTCCTGGAGCCCATGATTCGAACTGCTCAAATTCCCATGCGCCGGGCAAAAGAAGAATCTCAAAATGGTTGTAAAGGTATTCGTTTGAGTAGACTAGAAAATTGCTTAACTGGGGGTATTCGCGGATTCGCGACATCTGCTGTTTTGAGAGCATGTCGTCTGTTGCAGTTATGCTCCAGCGCGTTGGAACCAGCTTCTTGTTTATCCCTAAAACTCCTGCAGAAAGAAGCTTTGTTAAGTAGTAGATATCGAAACCGTGCTCGCTTAATTCGCGCGCTGCCTCAACTGCCTTGATTTTCTCGTTCGCGAGCTGGTCAACGCGCTTTGGAATCTCGGGATTTTCGCACACGCGGAAGTCTTTAAGCGGCGCGCTTGGACCCATGGGCTGGTTGATCTGCGAGAAAGAAACTGTATAGGTTGGCTTGCGCGCGAACTGCATCTCAACGTCAACTGGTGCAATAGAAAGAACCACTTCCTGTGCCTTTTCGAGCAGGCGCGTGCGCTCGTAAACATTGGCGCGCTGTTCGCTTCGGATTAGTGAGGAGCGGAAGCGAATGATGTCCTGGTATGAGGCGCCGTACCATTGAGAAGGAGTATCGTAGAGCTCGGAGTTTTTCTCCTCGAGCGAGACCATTGGACCCCAGGAAACATTTGGGTAGTTTGCACGGCCAACGAAAACGTTTGGAGGAGTTGGGCCGAAAATCTCTTCTTTTGAGGCGCGCTCCTGAATAGGTATTTGGAGCTTCATCTTTTCCATTAGCGGGCAGTAGCCCAAACCGCACAGATTTCTGCCTCCTTTGCATGTCAAGCACATGCCTTTATCTATGTTCACAAACGCACCGAACTTATTTTAATAGGCTTTGGTTAAAATGCCTTTATGGCACTCGAAGAATTTATCAATGAATATTTTGTGAAGCCGATTTGGGATAGGAGCGGGTACAACACGATTAACACGCTTGCCTACGCGCTTATTGCGCTCGTGGCTGCGTATGCGCTTTTCAGGCTGCTGAAAAAGGTTGGAATAAAAATAGACCGACAGTTTGTATTTTCGATTCTGCCTTTTGTTCTTCTTGGCGCAACGATGCGAGTTGTCACGGATGCAATTGACACAGGAGTTATGCAGACGCAGCGCGAGGCGCTTTTCGGCTTGATTGGAAAAATCATAGACAGTGGAGTTTACAACTACTCGCCGCTCACGGTTACGCCGGGAATTTATGTAGTAGTTGGTGCAATAACAATTGCGTGCGTGTTGGCATGCTGGCTCGCAAAACGCATGGATTTGCTTGCTCCAGTTGGTTTAGTTTTGTGGCTTTCGCAGCTTCTTTTGCTTATTCCACTTATGCAGCATTTTTCGTACGTGCTTGCAATCATTGCGCTTGCAGTTTTTGGAGCTGCGCTCGGAACGCTTGCGATGCGCAAATTAGGGGTGAAAGACACGCTTGGCTCGCTCGTGGTTTTTGCGCATGCGCTCGACGGAGCTGCAACTTTCATTATTCTGGATTTCTTCAACAAGTTTGCAGCCGGAGCTCAGTATATGGAACAGCATGTTCTTTCGCGCGCAATTGGCGAAGCATTTGGAACAATGTTCACGTTTTATGGAATTAAAGTTTTGTTCGCAACTGCTGCAGTAATTATGCTTGAGAAGGAAGCGGGAGATGAGCCCGAGAAGAATTACGTAATTCTT
>JBDROI010000024.1:0-3089 GCA_043810245.1 Microcaldota archaeon | reverse complement strand
AGCGGCATCGCGCATCTTCTTTTTTTCAACTTTGAAAACGTGCGCGGAATCGACAAGCGCGTTGCGCACTGTTTTATTCTTGTGCTGAAACAGCGCGAGAACCACTTTCGTCAAAAACGCGTCCGGCTTCTGGGTTTTCAGCTTCTTTAGCTTAACAACTGCAGACTCGACTTCCGGCTGTGGATAAAATGCGTTTTTCGGGACATACTCAATTATCCTAGGCTTGAAAAATAGCTGAGTCATAACCGACAAGCGCGAGTAGTCGATTGAGTCGGGCTGCGCTGCCATTCGGCGCGCAAACTCCTTCTGCAAGCATAGAATTGCCAGCTCAAAATCAACATCAGTGAGCTTGAAAACAAGCGGAGAAGAAATCACGTAAGGAACATTGGAAACTATGCGTTCAATATTCTTGATTTCATAGTCTAAAATGTCCTCGCACACAATTTCAACATTATCAAATTCACCCAAATTTTTCTCAAGAACCGGAATCAATCTTTCATCCTTCTCAACAGCAGTCACATGCTTCGCCTTCTCGGCCAGCTTGCTCGTCAAATTCCCAATTCCCGCGCCAACCTCAAGTACGCGCTTTCCCTCAACCTGCGCGTGCTTAACCTCGCGGTCTAGAACTCGTTCATCGAGCATAAAGCATTGCCCCAAGCTCTTCTTGGGCATTATAGCGCGCACTTCTTCGCGCAAATATCTATAATTAAGCGGCATAAAAATCAGAGAAACTAAAACTGCCTCGGCTGTTGAGGCGGTCTCGTAAGTATGTAATACTTGGAAGCGCCCTTCAACTCCTCTTCAATTCGCTGTGCAATCAAATGTATCGGATCCGGAAGAAGAGCTACGCGCGCCCTCATATCATCGAAGCTGGCAAAGGGCTTCTTCTCGCGCTCTTTAAGTAAATCAAGCATGTGCTTTTTTCCAATTCCCGGAAGCAGCTCAAGCTGGTGGAGTCTTATAGTTACTGGGCCGCACTTGTTAAAGAATCCAACATAATCAACTTCTCTCGCCTTGACTATTTTCGTAAGTGCGAGGGGCAGTTCTGTTTTAGCTCCCGAGGTTAAATCATAGAAGCTTATTCTGGTCTTGATGTGGTCTATTTTATCGCGCTCGTTTTTGCCAATGTAAACGCGCTCTCCTATTTTGAGCTCAGTTCCGGCTTTTGGGACTACCTCAAGAATTGTAAAATAAGTTTCGCCCAGCACTTGCGTTAGCGGTTCCTTCGTAGTATCCGTCGATTTCCCATACGGCAGGTAGTCCAGCACTACTGCGTACTCTTCCATTTGCGTCATGTGCATCACAATCTTTGTTTTCTTCCAGGTACTTATTATCTGTATTCCTTAACAATGTTAAGCACTTCCGTGGCTTCCTCTTTCGTGAGGTTGTATCTCTCTTTTGCGAAGAGAAGGTTCAGTTCTTCAGTGGTTCTTGGTAGTATGTCTGCAATCTTGACTGCGACGTCCCCGCTTACCTTTTCAACAGCAGAGAGCTTCTCTATTAGCTCGCGCGCCTTCTTCGGTGTAATCTTCGTAAACTTCTTCGCGTGGTCAAGCGTTGCCTGCTGTTCAAACCCGAGTTCGCCTTCTTCTGCGCGCTTTTCGAGTATGGCCGTAACTTCTCCAAGCGTCACTGGTTTAATTTCAAGTGTTTTTTTGCCAATCATGGTAACCACTCCTAATATTCTTGCTTTTCCAGATGTACTGCGGAAATTATCAAATTCTTAATCATGTTTCCATCTCGAATTTCCACAACATATGCTCGGCCCCGCTTATTTATGATTTTGCCGACTCTTCCCCTGTAGCGCGGATGCGGCATTCCCGAGAGGCTCGCTTTAAGATCTATTGCAACAGAATCTCCAATTTCGAATGACTTCACAAGTCTGCTTATTCCAAGCGCTCTGGAGCCTGCGCGTTTCCTCAGTAGCCTGCTTCTTTTTGAAAGTTTTCCCTTTGACCTTTTTACCATCTATTACACCTCTGACATAGCTTCGTCTATCATGATCTGTTTATTACTTAGAATGTTATACTTTACACTCGAAAGTATTTAAATACGTAGGGATATATAAATAACTATCAACGCCCCGAAGTTTCTACGAGGGGCAGGTGGTGGTTGCCTCATGTTCAAGAAGAAGAAAAAAATTGAGACGAAATTTAAGATTGAGAATATAGTTGCTTCTGCAAACCTCGGGATAGAACTCGATCTCTACACAATTGCGCAAAAAGTAAGCGACGTAGAATACGAGCCCGAGCAATTTCCCGGCGCTATTCTGAAACTAAAGGATCCGAGAGCATCCCTTCTGCTCTTCAAAAACGGCAAGATAATCTGCACGGGCTCAAAGAGCGAAGCTGAAGTGAAGAAGGCTCTCGAGAGAGCAGTCGAGCTTCTTTCTCTCTGCTCGAAGAAGTAGGCAAAATATTGATTTAGCAACTATTTGCAACAGGGCTCCTCAGGGGCCAGCTTGTTGCAAAAATTTTCAAATGCCCCACACGGCATTCGAAACCAATATAAACCTTAACTCCGTAATAAGTATCGATCAGCGGCCATAGGAGCAGGGAAATACCTGAACCCATTTCGAACTCAGAAGTTAAGCCTGCTCACGACATCATCTGTACTGCCTTCTGGCGGGAAGATTTGTTGCTGCTGATCACTAATGCTTCTTTTTCTATGTTTTTTCCCTAAGTTTTCTTCCCATTTCTCCCCATTTCCTTTTCCATCATCTTTTTATTACTCACTCGCGTATTTTACTCGAAGATTATTATGGAACGAAAAGAAGTGCTCTCACTCATACTTGTTTTGCTCTTCTCCATATCCCTTTTTACATTCTCCTACTCCGGCCGCATTCCACTCAGTTCATACGCCGAAGCGCTAAAAATTAAAGAATGCGCGTCAAGCGCTTCTTGCTCATTATTCTACCAAACTGCAAATCTGTTCTCGCAGGCATTTTCGCTCTCATTCGAACAGACTATCCTCTTGCTTCCAATCCCTCTTGTGATTCTAACTGCTCTCGGATTTTACTTTGCAGTGCGCATTTTATTCTCAAAAACATCTGCGTTGCTTAGCACGCTTCTGCTCCTTGTTTCCTACCC
>JBDROI010000023.1:0-5266 GCA_043810245.1 Microcaldota archaeon | reverse complement strand
GTCAACGCTGTTGTCAACTACTTCATAAACAAGATGGTGAAGCCCGCGCGTATCCGTGCTTCCAATGTACATAGCCGGGCGCTTTCTGACTGCCTCTAAGCCTTCAAGAACTTGAATATCCTTTGCTCCGTATTCATCTTTTTTTCAGCCATCGTATGCTCTCCTTTAAGCTAGTTTTTAAGCTATTTTCAAGCCAAAATTATGCCGCCTTTTTTATCTCGTAAAACACCCTTGTTTAATATATCGCAGAGTATGCTTATAAATATACCCCCCATTTCGCGCGAAAATTAGCTTAAAAAGCTTATCTCGCGCCCTGATAAACAAGGTTCAGAATTCGCTTCATATCTTCGCGCGGTTTGCTTCCAACCGCGTACATTTTTGAATAATACTCCAGATTCCGCAGGTGCGCTTCCATGGTTCCTTCCAAGCCCCCTTTGCTTAGCACTTCACCGCTGCTGCGCCATGCTCTTGCGCCCGCTTCCACTGCTTTTTCTGCACCTGGCTCCTGCCTAAGAAGCGCATTGTACATGTCTGCTTCAAGCGCAGAACGCGCCCACCTTACAGCGTCTTTGTGAAATTTGCCGCTGCTGCTGCTCTCAAGTTTATGGAGCCTTTCAACGCGCGTAACTGCTCCTTCAACATACTTGTTTAGATTTCTTCTTTCCAAATTCTCAAGCGCCTTCTTTCTCGCTTGGGGCGCCCTTCTCGCAACTTCCATAAGCGCAATGTTTAGTCCAACCATTCCCGCGAGCTTCAAAAGCTCCTTCACTTTTTCTTCCTTCTTCCAGTTTTCCGCTTCCGCGCGCTTTTGAATTCCCGCAACTGCTTCTGCGACGTCCATATTCAACCCGCTTGCAAAAAGCACGTTCCCGCTTGTTCTCAGCACCGTGAAAATCTTTCCCTTCCCCATCATCGCGCCTGAGAGAAACATACCCATATTCTTTGCAGTTTCGCTGTTCGCCCCAAGCGTTTCAAGCTTGTACTGAAGAAGCAAGTCATAACCCGAAGTTGCAGTAAAATACGCACCTGCTGGAATTCCCGTTGCTAGCGCAACCGTCTTTGAAACAAGCGGCTCTGGAATTGCAAGCGAAACGAGCGAAGTCGCTCCAAGAAACGCCATCCAGACATCAAGTTTTCCGCGCAGAGTTTTTTCCTTTCCTTCAATTTTAATTCCAGCAAGTTCTCCTTCTCCTCCAAAAAATTCCTTCAATTCCGGAGATGCCTGCACATAAAGAGTTCCGCTCGGAAGCCCGCTGTTCTTCACAAAGCTTTTGAATGCGTTTCCAAGCGTTTCTCCCTCGTGTTTTGATCCATCTCGCGGATTGATTATTGAGTAAACTTTCTTTCTTCCCTTTTCTTCAACTCCGTAAACTACGGGCGTAGAAACTCTCAACCCTGTTTCAGAAGAAACAAACTCCAACGGAAGCGGGCGCAGTTTTTCCTCCCTAAGCGCATTGCTCCATTTTTTGCTGTTCTTGCCTTCTGCTGCATAATATATTAGAGCAGTAGCCGCAAGCTCCTGCGCGTTCCCGCTTTTGAAAAGCTCTTTCACTTCGAGCTCGCTTTTCGCCAAGTTTGCTCTCACAAGCTCGCGATTTTTGAAAAGATTTTCCCAGTATTTTGCGTGCGCGAGCTTCTCTCCGCTTGAATCGTCATACGTAGGCTTTGGAGTCTGCTGTTTCATCCCATCCCACGAAAAGACAGGCTTAGGAATGTAATCGAGTTTCTCAGATTTCTTCTTGCTTGCGTATTTCTCCATCTCGGCACCTCTGAGTAGTTTCTTCTGCTAAGTAGGTTTAAATATGCGCCCATATTTATACTTATAGCAGCTGATGGTTCTGAGAGAATGGCAAGCCCTTCGGTTCAATCTCTTGGCAATGCGTTGAATTAAAATCAATGAAAATTGGTCTCTTGTTCTATTTTGCTGTTCCGGGCTGCAATTTTTTAGCATCATACCTGAATTTTTTCTGCTCCATAATTGCATTTTTCATAACTATATCCGACCATTTTCTAACTCCCTTTAATTTAGGTTCGGCCATCAGTATTGTTTTGTCTACAATTAGATTTGCTTCGAATCTAGTTGCACTTCCTACCGGGTAATTCCTTGCATAATGCTCACATTCTTTTATATGGTGCCCCAAATGTTCGCCTATATTGTCCGCCGCTACCATATACTTTCCCTGCTTAAACTTCTTCACTCCCTCGGGGTATGCTCTCAGCGCCGCATAGAAGTCCGCCTTCGTCTTCGAAATTGCCCATCCCCACGAGTCCGGGCACTCTGTAGAAACATACCATTTTCTAGTTACTGGGTGCCTTAATCTAATGGGCTTGAACGCACCTTTTTCATAGCCAAGCGCATATACATTGTTCAGTCTTGCGTTCATCATCTCCGCATATTTCTTAAAATATACCCTTTCGCTTCCCTTTTTTGCAAACATGCGCTCCACAGCCCTGCGGGGGATTGATGCCTCAATTGCCATCAGCGAGTCAACTGCCGCGTGCGAAACTGCCGCATCGCTGCTTTGCATTGCCTTCACAAGTGCTTCAACTGCCGTCTTATCCGCGCCCGCATTACGCAGAACTCCTGCGGCTCTAATTTTCTCCGAGGTGCTTGTACTAGTTTCAAGAATCTTCTTGGCCGCATCGCGAGCAGCAACTTCTGCTTTTACTGCGGTTCCAACCCCCAGTTTCTTGGCAGTACTCTTCATTCCAATTGCAGTAAATGTAACATTTATCCCCACAAATCCTCCAAGTTTGAGCATCTCCATCCACATCTGTTTTTTTGTCAACTCGCCGGTCGCTGCTTTATCCTGCACATTTTCCAGCGCCGAAACTGCATCAGCAGTCAAGCCTGCTGTGAAAATCAAGTTTCCGCCTGTGCGCACTACCGTACATATTTTTCCTCCGCCTACGAACATGCCCGAGAGAAGCATCCCTGCATTTTTTGCAGTTTCAGAATTTGCGCCCAGCGTTTCGAGCTTGTTTTGAACTATCAGTTCGTAGCCAGCATGTGCAGTAAACCAAATTCCCGCAGGAACTCCGGTAATTACTCCAACTGCCTTTGAAATCACTGGCTCTGGAATTGCAAGCGAAACCAGCGATGCAGTTCCCAAAAACGCCATGAACGCGTCTACTCGCGCTCCCACGGAACTTTCTTTTCCTTCTATACTAATCTGCGGAATCTCAGAAGAGCTTTTCCAAGCATTTCTAATATCGGAAGAACTGCTCATCGCATAAAGCGTTCCGCTCGGGAGTTTATTGTACCTGATGAAGCTTTTCATTACCTCTTCAAAGCTGTCTCCTTCATATCTTGCAGAAGTTCGCGGATCTATCATTACATGCGTCTCCGTTTTCCCCCCTGTCTTTCCATAAAGAAGAGGACATGAGAACCGCAGACCCGTGTCCTTAGAAATAAACTCAAGCGGAATTGCACATACGTCCTCCACGCCTTTTTTCTTAAACGCTTCTGCCCATTCCTCCCCTTTTTTTCCTGCAAACCCATACTGTGAAACAATAGCAAATGCATTTTCTTCAGACTTATCCAGCTTTCTGAAGCCCTCTTCAATCTCCAATAAGCTCCGTTTTTTATTCGCCTCTGTTTTCTCCTTATTTTCAATAATCTTTTTCCAATAATCCGCCCGAGCAAGCTTTTCTCCGCTCGAGTCATCTATTTTAGGCTCTGCTTTTTCAAGCTTTATAGGCGCGTCCCATGAAAAAACAAGATTCGGCTTTGGAACTAGTTCTGCTATTCTGCTTTCTGCCTTTGATTTGGTTTTTTCTTCAGTTTGCTTCTGCACCAACGCCGCCTCTATAATTCTATCTTCTTTCTCATATATAAATTTACGTCTTCAGACGAACTTCTTTCACTTAACTTTAAATATGGCCCCTCACAATATAATAAGTGGTGAAAAAATGGATTCAGCAATTTCAGGTTTCTACAAACTGAGCGTAAAAGAGCGAATAGCGAAGCTCAAGGAGCTTGCCAGCTTAACGAGCGAGGAATGCGCGCTTCTTGAGAAGAGCGGAGCTCTCTCGTTCGACATAGCTACTCGCATGGTTGAGAACGTAGTTTCAACATTTCCTCTTCCTCTCGGAATTGCAGTGAACTTCAAAATCAACGGAAAAGACTACCTAATTCCAATGGCGCTCGAAGAGCCTTCAGTAGTTGCGGCAGCTTCGAATTCAGCAAAGCTTGCGCGCTCTTCCGGCGGCTTCAAAGCAACCAGCACCGAGCCCGTAATGATTGGCCAAATTCAGCTCGTTGGAGCAAAGGAGCCCGAGAAAGCTAAGAAGAAAATTCTCGAGGAGAAAAAGCGCCTTCTTGAGCTCGCGAACAAGCAGGATGCAACGCTCGTAAAGTTTGGAGGCGGCGCGCGCGATTTGGAAGTAAAAATTCTAGACTCCCAAGTTGGAAAACTGCTTGTTGTTTATCTTTACGTTGACGTTCGCGATGCAATGGGCGCGAACGCGGTCAATACAATGGCAGAATCTATTGCTCCAGAGCTCGAAATTCTCGCTAACGCAAAAGTTCGCCTGCGAATTCTCTCCAATTTGGCAGTTAAGAGACTCGCGCGCGCAAGCGCTACTTGGAAGAAGGAAGAGCTTGGCGGAGAAGAAGTAGTTGATGCAGTCATAGAAGCCTATGCTTTTGCAGCAGCAGACCCATTCCGCGCGTGCACCCACAACAAAGGAATAATGAACGGAATTGACGCGGTTACGATTGCTACTGGAAACGATTGGCGCGCAGTTGAAGCCGGCGCGCACGCTTTTGCTTCAATCACGGGCAAATACCTTCCGCTCACCAAATACGAGAAAAACAAGCAGGGCGACCTCGTCGGAAGCATTGAGCTTCCGCTCGCAGTCGGCTTAGTCGGAGGAGCAACCAAAACCCACCCGCTCGCGCAGCTTTCAGTTAAGTTACTTGGCGTTAAAACAGCGCGCGAGCTCGCGGAAATCATTGCGAGCGTAGGGCTCGCTCAGAACTTTGCAGCGCTCCGCGCGCTGGCAACAGAAGGAATTCAGCGCGGTCACATGCGCCTGCACGCGCGCAACATCGCAGTTCTCGCAGGCGCAACCGGCGAGCTCATTGACAAAATCGCGGAGCAGATGGCAGGCGAGAAGAAGGTGCGCGTCGACCGCGCAAAGGAGCTTCTTGAGGAATACTCAAAGAAATGAGGTGAACGCAATGGCAGAAATAACTCCAAACCCAGTGAACAAAGCAGGAAGAGACGCACTAAAGGATTCCAGAGACTCGGGAAAACTGCGC
>JBDROI010000022.1:0-2290 GCA_043810245.1 Microcaldota archaeon | reverse complement strand
TGCTCGTTGCTCCGCTTGCTCCAGTTTTTGAAGTGTGGTTAATGCTTCCCCCGTCTGCGGCGATAACGCTCATTTTCGGAATTTTGAGAAAGGAGCTCGCGCTTGAGATGCTGGTTGTTTTGGGAGGGAGCACAAATCTTCTTTTGTTCATGACGCGTGCGCAGATTTTCACGTTTGCTCTCATCGCTGCGCTTTATATTCCATGCATTGCAACTGTTGCGGTTCTTGCGCGCGAGTTTGGCTGGAAGCGCTGTTTATTGATTTCCGCTTCAACAATTGCGCTCGCGGTTTTTGTCGGCGGAATTGCCGCGCGCATTCTGCTCGCGCTTGGAGTTTGAAGGAAAGAAGCTATGCGTTAAGCATTCTTACAGAAATTCGCTCAATTGCGTAAAGCAGGAGTTTGCACGCTTGTTCATCTCGTTCTTGCTTCAAACACTGTTGCAGAACGTTTAGGATTTCGGAGGAATCTTCAGGAGCGGAGCTTTCTGCAAGGCGGTAGGAGATTGTTGCGCGCGTGCGCGGATAAGGAGTTGTTTGGAGGATATGAAGGAGAAGAGGAAGATTGAATTTGAATATTGTTAGCGCGGCAAAAAAGCGAACGTCTTTGTCTGCATCATCAAGAGCGGAGGCAATTTCGTTCGTGTATTGAACTGCGTTGAGCTTTCCGAGCGCATGAATTGCGGAGCATTGATGTGTTTCGTCATGGCCTGAAAGAAATCTCGCTATGAATGGAACTGCCTCCTGTGCATTGAGCTCGCCCAGCGCTAGGATTGAACCGCTTACTGCGTAAAAATCCTTCCAGTAGTCGATGTTGTTAATCAGCCGCGGTATAAGCTCTACTGCTTCTGCTTTGCCGATAGTTTCTGCTGCCATTGTACGAATGAAGGAGTAAGAATGAGAAAGAAGGTCTAAGACGCGATAGATTGAGGTTATGCTTGCTATTTCGCCTATGTTTAAAGGCATAAGAATGGAGGGGTCGCGGTGCATTCTGCGCAGTTCGTTTCTGAAGTCGTCTACTGCGTTTGTAATTTTCTTCTCTTTTGCGTTGGAACCCATTCTTCTTTCGTCTAGGGGTTTTTTATTTTGAAAATCTTCTCGTTTGATAGAAGAAGTTAGCGGAATTGATGAAAATGTTTTTGTTAATTGTGCTGTTGCCATGTTAGGTACCTCGCGAATTCGAGATACATGAAGTTATGTAAGTTGGTGATATTTAAAGGTGCGTATTTCGAGAGAAAAAGCAAAATGCAGGGGGTGGGATGGAGCAAAACGCAGTTTTGCGACAGATTTCGTTCGGAACGCCGAACGAAACACACACTGCATGTAGCGAAGCGTAATGCAGGGGGTGGGATTTTCAATAATACGCGCGTTGTTTTTCTTTTTCTTTGCGCGCCTGCTTTCTTTTCATAAAAGAAAGCGGGCTTTGAACCCACGTGGGCGCTAAGCCACAGGCTTCTGAGGCCTGCTCGATGGACCAGACTCTGACACCCCTGCATAAAATATTGTCTGGAATTTGAATGCCCCTCTCGTTTTTTTCTTTTCCGGGAACCTGTCGCTTTTCTTTTTTTCGACGCTATTTGAACGGCGAACCGTTCAAATGCGCCCATTCGCCGAAGGCGAATTGGGAAAAAGAAAAGGGACGGAGGGAGTGGGGCTGCTGAGATTTGAATTTCTGCCGCGCGTTGTTTGAACAAAACTTGCGGACTCAGATCGCCGGCTCCCGAAGCCGGAAGCATACCAGGTTAGCACACAGCCCCGCTTTCTTCTTCTGGTGAGTTATATTTGCACAGCATAGTAATTTTAAGATTGGGGTTGGAAAATCACTCATGGCATATGCTTATACTAAAGCCAAAGAGGAAATCGAGAAGGCTGTTTATTCTGCGTGCAGGAAGCTCAAGTATGATGTGAGCGAGGAGGAGGTTTCGCGTTCGGTTGGAGAAGCGAAGCAGGAGTTTGGAGATTTGACGTGCACGCTTGCTTTTGATTTGGCAAAGAAGCTTAAGAAGAATCCGAAAGAGATTGCCGACAGCATTGCAAAGGAAATTGAAAAATTAAAGTTCACGGAAAAGGTAAGCACAGTTGGGCCTTATGTTAATTTCACGCTTGGAAGCGCATTCGCGAAAGAAAGCGTGAGCGAGATTTTGAAGATGAAGGAAGAATACGGAAGCGGAAAGAAGTCGAAGAAAAAAGTAATTATTGAGTTTCCTTCGGTAAACCCAAACAAGCCGTGGCACGTGGGGCATTTGAGAAACGCGGTGCTTGGAGACTCGGTTGCGCGCGTGCTTGAGTTCTC
>JBDROI010000021.1:0-3023 GCA_043810245.1 Microcaldota archaeon | reverse complement strand
CGCGGAGCAGTATATGCAGAAAATGGTTGAAAGCTACAGCAAGAAAGTTGGGGAGCAGGAGTACGAAGGAGTAAAAATGTATTCCTATGAGTTCGCATTCTGCGAGAAAGCAGACGGAAAGAAGCTCGCGAATCTTACGCTGGAAATTTTTGAGAGCATGCTGGATGAATCGCTGGAAAGCTATGGCACGCAAATAAACAGAGAGGACTACCTTGAAAACTTCAGCAAAAGCTTCACGGAAGTGTGCAGTAAAAACAAGCCAAGCGAAGTGCAAGCGTGGTATGCGGTGCTGGATGACAGCGCAGTTGCAAGCGGAAACGAGTTCTCGCTGAAGAAAGTAATAGACGTGAAGAATGGAAAAATGAGAAGCGCGTGGCAGAATGCAAGCATTAGCAAACTTGCGGAAAATCTCAATCTAGATGGATGGCTTGTGATTATGCTTCCAATTCCTGAAATTTCGGAAGAGCAGGCGGAATCGCTCAAATCCGGAGCGTTAAGCTTTAAGTGGCTCGCGCACACGCGCGCCATTGGCTTGAGCTTTGAGAAGGAAAGCAAGGAGCTCGAAGTTAAAATTGTGGCAGTTGCGGAAACAGAGAAAGACGCAAACAAAATCAGCGACTTCTTCGGAGGCGCAGTTCAGATTGGAAAAGGGTTTACTAGAGAGGGAAGCGCGCTTGAGGCACTCATCAGCGGAACGAGCGTAGAGGCAAAAGGAAATGTAGCAATTTTGGAGTGGAAAACAAGCACTGAAGAAGTGAACGCTGCGTGGGATGAATATATGGAGCAGTATGAGAGAGACTTGAAGAGCAGAGTTGGAAATGCAACGGTAACGTGGTCTACGGAATAATGCGCTTTATTTATATAGTTTGACGTGCATAAGTTCAAAGCCTCTAACATTTACGGGCCCGTAACTCAGCTTGGCTAGAGTGCCTCGCTTTTAACGAGGAAGCCGTGGGTTCGAATCCGACCCTTTTGGTAGAAGTGTGTTCCAAACCATAGGGTTATTGAAAATCCCACCGGGCCCGCTTATATTTTCATTCGTTTGGAAGAGTTTGCTATTCCAAAGGTTTAAATGGGAGGCAAACTAAAGAGAGCTGAAGATGTGGAAGGCTGCGATTATGGTTAAGGAAAAATTTCCAGGAGTTTATGAAGTAGATGGAAAAAATGCTACGCTCAGCCTAGCTCCCGGATTCAAAGTTTACGACGAACGCGTGAAGAAAAGCGGGAGCAATGAATACAGATTCTGGGACCCGTATAAAAGCAAGCTAGCGGCGGCGATGAAGAACGGGCTCAAAACGTTCCCGATTCCAGTGGGCGCGAAAGTTCTTTATTTGGGCGCAGCAAGCGGAACCACTGCTTCCCATGTTTCAGATGTAGTTGGAAGAAACGGAGTTGTCTACTGCGTCGAGTTTGCCCCGCGAACAATGCGCGAGCTGATTCAAGTGTGCGAGAAGCGTGGGAATATGCTTCCGATTCTTGCAGACGCGAGGCATCCTGAGGAGTACGGAGATATTATCCGCGAGCGCGTTGATGTTATTTACGAGGATGTTGCACAGCCGGACCAAGCCGAGATAATGCGCGCAAACGCACGATCATATTTGAAGAAAAATGGATTCGCCGCGCTCGCGGTGAAATCGCAGAGCATTGACGTAACAAAGAAGCCGAAGGAAGTTTACGAAGGAGTTATTGCAAAACTCAAGTACGAGTTCGAAATTATGGAGAGAATCAACCTTGAGCCGTTTGAAAAGGACCACTTATTTTTGAATATGACTTATAGATTGTAGATGGAAGCGAAGGAGAGGAAGGCGCGCGTATGGAAAACAACGGGGCGAAATCGCTTGGAAAGGCGCTGAAGGACGACACTGAAGCAGTAAAGCACATGATAAGAAGCCTAGTTGCAAGAACGGTTTCAATAGGAGCTAATGCATCTGTTTCTGATATTGCCTCAAAAATAGCCAACGACGCGGGCGTGATGAGCGATACATGGGTAAATTACACTATGGTTGAGCTTACCAACAGCTTAAACCGCGATATGTTCAAGAAAATTCCAAAGAACGAGAGAATTGTTTTCATACCGCATTGTTTGCGCAATATTAAAGAGTGCAAGGCAGTTATGGACGAAGAAGGAGTTCACTGCTTAAAGTGCGGAAAATGCAAAATTGGAGGCATTGTCGCGGAATGCGAGAAGAACGGGAGCAAATGGTTTGTTGTTGGAGGCGGTTCGCAGGTTTTCATTCTAGTTAAAAAGTACAAGCCGCGCGCAGTAGTTGGCATTGCGTGCTATAATGAACTGAAACTTGCGATCGAGAAGTTTGCTGAAATAAAAATTCCGGGTCAGGTTGTTCTGCTCGGAAAAACAGGCTGTGTTAATACGGATGTAGAGATTAAAGACGTTAAAGAGAAGCTTGAGATGGAGTAAGCTGGTGAAAACTTGGGCTCCGAAGTTTACGAATCGCTCGATAAAAACTGGAAGAATACTGCACGAATTTTATTTGGGGAAGAATTGGGGGAGCTTAAAGACTATGAAAAGTGGTTTTGCGAATATCCTGGGATTCCGAGCAGTGCAAACTCGTCTGTTTCAGGCAAGGAAGTAACGCTTGGCTCTGAAGAGTACTGCGCTGATGCGCATTTTCGAAGCTTGAGTGAAGTGGATTTTGCAGAGGAATTCAAACCGCTTGATGTGAATGAGATAAAGGACATTGACAGCATAGTTGAGGCGGTTCGGGAGAGAGTTTATTACACAGGAGATATTGTACTTGGAAATTCAAAATTTACAGAAGCGAGCACGAATGTTACTGAAAGCAATTATGTTTACAAATCAAGAATAGTGGATGAATCGGAGTATGTGGCTAACTCTCAAACTGTGAAAGCATCAAAATCGGTTTTCGGAGCCTGGGGCTCGAGCTATTCGGGCTATTTGATACGCGGACTGCGGGCCTCCAGCTGCCAGCGATGTTTCGAGTATATGATTATTCTAAATTGCTCTGATGTGTATTATTCTGCGGGGCTTGAAGGATGCACTG
>JBDROI010000020.1:0-3683 GCA_043810245.1 Microcaldota archaeon | reverse complement strand
AGGTAGGCGTTGCCCCTGTTGCAGTATGTTTCTGCGTCTTTGGAGTCGAAACGAAGGGCTTCACTGAAGTCAGAGATTGCTTGGTCATAGTCTCCTTTCTTGAAATAGGTGTTACCACGATTGTTGAATATATTTTCATATCTTGGGTTGATGAGGAGAACTTGATTATAGTCAGAAATTGCTTTATGGTAGTCGCCTTTGTTGTCGTAGACTTTGCCGCGGTTGTAGTATGCATCTGTGCATTTTGAGTTAAAGCGAAGAGCTTCAGTAAAGTTGACAATAGCTTGGTCATAATCTCCCTTTTTCTTGTAAGCGAGGCCGAGATTGTAGTATACATCTGCATCGTTGGGGGTGAGACGGAGGGCCTCTGTGCAGTCAGAGAGTGCTTTGTCGTAGTCACCTTTTAAGATGTGGATGCCGCCGCGGTTGTTGAATGCATTTGCATCTTTGGGATTGAGGCAGATTGCTGTGGTGAAGTCAGAGAGTGCTTTGTCGTAGTCGCCTTTTTGGAAGTAGGCGATGCCACGGTCGTAATATACTTTTGTATGTTTCGGGTTTAGGCGGATTGCTTCGCCATAGTCAGAAATTGCCTTGTCGTAGTTGCATTTGTCGGAGTAGGCGCCGCCGCGGGTAACATATGTTACCGATTGGATTTCATTTTCTTTGAGAATTTGGTGGATTGGGTATTGCGAAAGCAACTTGCCAACTGGGAAGTACTGTCCGTTCGTAGTTTCAAAGTAGAAGTTGGTAGTTTTTATTAAGGCGTGTCCATTGCTCATATATTTGTCTGCCAAAGGTTGCGGTGGGAGGTCAACTATATTCGCACTTATGTTTAATGCTTTAGCTACATCATAGACGAGAAAAGCAGATGTGTCACAGTCAAATGCATTTGGATCCAGAGACTCATGAAGAAAGCCAAACTTGTTTGCTCCATATGTTATTTTGAGAGTTTCTGCCATTATTTTCCAAATCATGCAGAAGAACCCCTCTTCATCTATTGGTTTTCCTTTTGCTTCGTCTTTGATGATAGAAACAATGCTCCGAATGAGTTCGTTGTACTTTTCGGCGTACTCTGCTGCTTTTTTCGGCTCGTCTTCAAGCTCAATTTGAATGCGTTTTGCACCTTCTGTTTTTAGCGGCTGAATCGCTTTGCTTTTTTCTACGCGGGGCATGACTTAGTTTCTCAGAAGAGATTTAAAAAGAAGCATCAACTTGTTCTTCCCACGCTCTTCGCTTGCCAATCTGTTTATTAGTACGCAGGGCATTTCTCCGACGAAAACAGAGGCGAGGCGCATGAGAGACGCTCCGAGGTAGTCGCCGTCGTGGCTTCTCTCGAAGCCAAGAAACCGTTAAATACTCCATTTGCGCCAGTATTACACATGTCAGGCAGAAATCCCGGGTTAGCCCAGCAGGTTGGGCATTACAGAGATGCTTCTAGTTTCAAGATTAGGGAAACCCAAGGCAGACATTTCCAGCCGAGAAACCTGAAAGATGAAGGAAGAACAGGAGCAAAGAAGCCGTTTACTTCTCTCAAAAATACTATTACAAATGTTAGTTCTGCCAAAATAATTCCAAAATACGTTGAGCCAGTTCTTGTCTTTGCAAAGCCAGTAAAAGTAGAGAAGAAAGAAGCAAGAGCGCCCTGGCAGGACGTACAACCTCCAGAAGAAGCAGGAAACATCAGAAAAATGGCAAGCTGGCCGATTACGAAAATATTCTTAGTCATCACAACCGTTGCTTTTGCATTTGTTTCATGGGCGTGTGCAACCACTGGCTTAAGCACAGGTGCGCAGAAGCCGGCAGTAAGCTCTTCAGCCGAAGGCGCAGCAAAGGCAGAAAGCAAGGAAGAGTTTGGGTTTGTCAAGGGCAAGACAACAGTAGAAGAAGCAAAAAAGATTTTAGCTGAAAAAGGCTATGCAGTAAAAGAGAAGAAGGCGCTGGTGGATGGAACAGAAGACCGCCTCCAAATAATATACGCCGATAATTTACCCATAATAGTTGGATTTAAAAACAACACGTATTTCAATCAGTTTGAACTTAATTTGCTGTCGCCAACAGTAGATACAACAAAATCAAGCGGATTAGAAACACTGCACATTAACACGATAAGTCCCGGAACAGTTGGATTTTTTGTAATCGCCAATGATTGGGAGCAAATATACTTTATTGGGTCAAAATCTCAGTCAGACGTTGAACTTTCCTCATGGCGCTTAACCGACATCCTAGAGCCCTGCGACAAAGTGAACGGAAAAGTAGTGATAAAGAATCCGATGCTGGAAGCTTTTGATGATGGAAGTGGATTTTTCTTATGGCAAGAAGGGTGGCGGTATCTATATGCTTGGGGGCTAGATGGGAAGTTTGGGGGAATAATCAAAGTGGAACCAGAAGAGCCGAAACAGCCTGCACTCAGCAGCAGAGACGTTTCCCTAAAACAAGACTAAATTTATTTCTTTTTGTATTCCGCTCCTAATTCTTCAGTTCCTTCCATCGTTTTTCTCTTATCCTCTTCTCTTCGTTCAAATATTTCCTCGACTCTGTCTTCCCCGGCTTTCTTCTGCGCTTCGATAGTGCTGTTTTTTGCTTTGTCAGCATCCTTTTCCTGCATGATAGTTTTTAACTCTTGATTGACTGCTTCGTTTATTTTGTTGAAGAATTCTGGAGCAAGTTCTTTAAGCAAATTCGGACGATTAAGCCAAACATACAAAATCAACTGATCTGTTTTTTGCTCATTTCCTTTAGCATCAACTGCCATTTTAGCTAAATTTTGGTCTCTATTGCGAACTGCCCATTTTTCAATACTTTCTCGGGTATCCTCTTTCTTCGTTGCATCCATCCTACTAATCGCCGTTTCAGCCGCCTTTATCTCTCGCTGTGAAAAAGAGCGCTTCGTTTTATCTTGTACAACTGTTTTCGCCCCTTCCTCAACCTTTCTCCCTTCCTGAGACGCCGCCTTTGCTTTCGCCTCCTCTATGTCCTGCTTTCGCTGGCTCTCAATATGCTCTACTGCAGGCTCAATTCCGCTCTCGTTCTCTTTTGGCTTCTGTTTTTCCTGCTCTTTAATAACGAAATCCGCGAACATGTCTACGCTTCTTCCCTTTTTCTCCGCCTCTTTTGCGATGCTTTTGGAGCTTCCTTCGCTGTTTATATGCAGTTTTACTCCGACCTTGCTCTTATCCCCAACATCCATCAATCTCACTATCTTTGGCTGGTGCTTCTGCGCCTCCAGCGCCTGCTGCTGTTTTCTCATTCTTTCTTCCTGTGAAACTTCTGCTTGAACCATTTGAAAACCTTGTTTTTCGCTTCTTTTCTTCTCTTTCCACCACTTATTAGGAAACGCTGGTATTTAAGGGTTTTCTTGAGGTTTGGGGAAACCGCTCTCAGAACTAATGCAGGCTTTGAAGATGCTGTAGTCTATCCTTTCGAGGAGAGCAGAGTCTTTAGTCTGCCAACGAGCCCCGAGACGCGCAGAACGCGGAGAGCGCACGGCTTGCCGTTAATTTCGGAAACGAGGGCAAGCGCGCCTTTCACGCGCTGTAATTCGAGATGAGAGCATTTGAAAATTCCCAGCTTTTTCTGCGAATCATAGCCTATGAAAGTGGGTTTGCGAGCGAGCAGCCGTGTTCTCCTAGAACTGCAAGAAGCGCGTTGAACAGAATTTGAGGCATCTCGCGTTCTTGAGGCGA
>JBDROI010000019.1:0-6768 GCA_043810245.1 Microcaldota archaeon | reverse complement strand
GTCTGGGCTGAAAACTGTGATTGCTCGGTCATAGGCCTGTGGAGAAACAGGATACATAAACAACCTCCTTTCTTCGGTTTTTCTTCGTTTTACAAGTAGTATTAGCCAATCAATATTTATAAGGGTTATGCCTAAGCCTTCGAGGAGAGCAGAGTCTTTAGTCTGCCCACGAGCCCCGAGACGCGAAGAACGCGCAGAGCGCACGGCTTGCCGTTTACTTCGGAAACGAGGGCGAGAGCGCCTTTTACGCGCTGTAATTCGAGATGAGAGCATTTGAAAATTCCCAGCTTTTTCTGCGAATCATAGCCTATGAAAGTGGGCTTTGCGAGCGAGCAGCCGTGTTCTCCTAGAACTGCAAGAAGCGCGTTGAAAATAATCTGCGGAAGCTCGCGTTCTTGAGGCGAAGCTTGGGAAATTAGCTGAAAGAGAAGGTAGCGCTTCTTTGAACGCATTGTTGGTTTTAGCATTTGCCCGCCTCAGCAAGCATTGCAAGCGGAGTTACTGAAACCGCGCGAACTGCCTGCCCGTGAGTTAAGCCTAAAAGCTCTCCAATTGCAATGAGCTCCTCTGGAGATTTGATGGAATATTCATTTTCAGCGCGCGAAGTAATCACGTATTCCGCGCCCATTTTATTCAGAATGCGCAGGAAAATGCGCATCTTCGCAAGAAGCTTTGCGCGCTCCATTCCGCGCGCTTTTAGAAGAGGAGACACAGGAATTTCGAGCACTTTTTTATTAGTTATGCATGCGCGCAGAAGCTCCATGTCGGGCTCAAAAATTGAGAGAAAAACAAAATCCGCGCGCTTTAGAAATTGGGAAAGAAGGGAAGGGTTTGGAGAAGAAAAAACAAGAAGCTTCCCAGTTTGCTTTTGCATATTTGCATCGCGCGGCTTTTCTAGCTTAACCTCAACTAGGTTCTCGCCTAGAATTCCTGCGCGTGCAAATCCCAATTCGCCAAGATTCTTGGCGGGAAAACGCACATGCAAATCTGCGTAGTCCATAAGCTCACAAGTTGGATTAAACCAGAGCGCGAGCTTTTCTTCCTGCGCTCGTAAGTCCGCGGAAAGCTCGTCCGCGCCTCGTCAGCGCAAGCATGTTCTTGTTTAGGATTGGGTCTGCAAGAATTACTTCAAAGAATTTTACTTGCCCGTCTTCGCCCACCCAGTAGGAGTTTAAGACTTCGAGATTTGGGTATTTTGTTGAAGCACGCTGTTCTGCAATTGCCTGGTGCGAGCGTTTCGGGGAGAAAAATCTGCCTGCTTTTGAGGGTTTTCTTCCTCCGCCAGGTTTTATTCGTTTTCTCATTCCCTTTAGCACACGAACGCGCACAGTAATTATGCCCTGTTTGGCTTTGTACCCGAGTTCGCGCGCTCGAGCTATGTTCGTAGGTTTTGCAACAGGAGAAACGGTTTCGCCTTTTCTCCACGCGCGAACGCGCTGTTTGTAAAGCTCAGAGCGTTCCTTGTAGCCTTTCTCAAAAGATTCTTTAATGTAGTTGATTGCTCCCATTTTATCACCGCGGTTCGAGTCTTGTAGTCAAGAACCCTCACATTCCGCGTTTAGACGTATGGAAAACAATATATATAAACGTTCTCCCGCGAGAATACTCTGGGAGGAAGAATTATGAAGCTCGCAATTATCTCGGATTTTCATTTGGGGTATTCCAAATTCACAGAGGACGCGCTGGCGCAGGCAAAGGAAGCAATGAAAACCGCTTGCGAAAAAGGAGCAGACGCGCTTCTGCTTGCAGGAGATTTGTTCGACTCGAGAACACCAAAGCAGGAGATAATCGCTGAAGCATTTGAAGTGCTTAGAATTGCGCGCGAAAGCGAGCGAAAGGAGTGCGCAAGAATTGAAGGAAAGAGGAGTTTGGGAATTCCAGCAGTTGCAATTCATGGAACACATGAACGCAGAACAAAAGGTTTGGTGAACCCTGTGCAGATTTTGGAAGCTGCAGACTTTATAGTAAACGCGCACAATACGCGCGTAATTTTGGAGAAAGACGGAGAAAGAGTTGCAGTTCAAGGTTTGGGGGGAGTTCCGGATGAATACGCGAAAGCCGCGCTTGGAGCCGCGAACTTCAAGCCAGTTGAAGGCGCCTTCAACATTTTTATGTTCCATCAGACGCTTGTTGAATATGTGCCCATGAAGGAAGAGCTGATGAGCTTGGAAGATCTTCCGCGCGGGTTTGATTTGTATGTCTGCGGGCATATGCATTTGAAAAGAGTTGAGAACTTTGGAGAAAGCGGAGTTCTGCTTATTCCGGGAAGCACAGTAATCACTCAGCTAAAAAAGGAGGAGCAGGGAAACAAGGGATTCTTCTTCTTTGATACGCGCGAAAAGAAGGCGGAGTTTGTCGAGATACCGACGCGCGCGTTCTTCTTCCGAGAGCTTGAGTTCAAGGAAGTGAATCCAGCTGAAATTAGCGCGCGCTGCAAGGAAGAAATTGAAAAAGCAGTTTCTGAAGTTAAGGAAAAAGCGAAGCCCATAATTAAGCTTAGAGTAAGCGGAACTCTTGCAAAAGGTTTGGAGAGCAGTAATTTGGATTTTGCCGGTTTGGTGCGCGCTTTTGAAGGGCGCGCAATAATTGAAATTGACAGGAGAATAGAGAGCTCTTCGCTCAAAGAGAAGATTGAATTGCTAAGAGAAATTAGAGAAAAGAAAAAGTCTGTGCGCGAAATGGGTTTGGAGATTCTGAAGGCGCGCTTGCGCGAAAACAAATGTGCGTTTGAAGGAGAAAGCGAAGAGCTTTTTGCACTGCTTGCAGAGAACCCAGAAGAAGCGCTGAAGAAAGTTTTGGAGAAAAAATAGATGGAAGAAAAAGAAAATGCGCCTAAACTTTCGGTTTGGGCTGCTTCTTCCTTGCTCTCAATTAGAACGACGCTTCGTTCTGATGTGCATTTGCGCTTCAGCGCAAATTGCGTTTTCGCTGAAACTCCGCGTACTCAACTGCTTTTGCAATGGAGTCCATGGCCGCGTTCGGCGAGTGGTAGGTTGGAATGTTGTAGCTGTCGAGAATGCGCTTCTGGGCTTCGGTGTATTCGCCTCCGGTTGAAACAACAACAAGCGGCTTTCCATATGTTTCAGAAGCGCGTATGAGAACGTCAACTACCGTTGAATCGAGCGCAACTGTTTGGAAGAGAACGATGACTACTAGGATGTCGATATTTGGGTCGCGCATCATTGCATCTACTGCAAGCGCATAGCGCGCGGAATTCGCGTCGCCGATGATGTCGAGCGGGTTGCGGACGTTGACGTAAGTGGGAAGCTTGTCTTTGAGTGCTTTGATAGTTTCTTCAGAAGGCTGTGCTAAATCTAGGTGCGAATATTCGAGAGCGTCTGTTGCGAGCACTCCGCTTCCTCCTCCATTAGTAACGATGCCGACGCGCTTTCCTTTTGGAAGAGGCTGGTAGAAAATTTTCGCAAAGTAGAAGAGGCGCATTAGAGTCTGCGCTTCAATCAAGTGGCATTGCTTGAACATTGCACGGTATGCCTGGGTGTCGCCGGCAAGAGAGCCAGTGTGGGATTTTGCAGCTTCCGCGCCTTTTTTGCTTACTCCTGCTTTGAGAACTATCACGGGTTTTCGCTTCGCAACTTCCTTTGCGATTTTCATGAAGTTGCGCCCTTCTTTTACTCCTTCAATGTAGCAGACGATTACTTTCGTGTTTCGGTCGCTTCCCAAGTATTCGAGAAGGTCGGCTTCATCTATGCCCGCTGCATTTCCGTATGAAATGAACTTGCTAATTCCTATGCCTGCGCGCCCTGCCATGTCGATGATGCATCCGCCAACTGCACCGCTTTGGCTTATGAAGCCGATTGTTCCTACGCGCGGACGTTCGAGCTTGTAGATTGGAAGGAAAAGAGAGTCGACTTTTGAAGCGGGGTTTAGAACTCCAAGGCAGTTGGGGCCGATGAGCGCCATGTTGTTTTCTTCCGCGATTTTCATGAGCTCTTTTTCGCCTTCAACATTTCCGACTTCGCTGAAGCCTCCTGAGATTACTATGGCTGCTTTTACTCCTTTTGCCGCGCACTCGCGAAGAACGTTTGCGACAAATTTTGCGGGCACGCAGATGATTGCGCAGTCAACGCTTCCCTTGACGTCTTTTACCGAAGCGTAGCATTTTAAGCCGAGAATCTGCTGAACGTTTGGGTTGATGGGGTAAACCTTGCCCCAGTAGCCGCCTTCCTTGAAGTTGCGCGTTATTGCGTAGCCGATTTTCGCAGGATTGTGCGAGGCTCCAATTACTGCAATGCTCCCAGGAGCGAAAAGGTACTTTATGTTCTGCTTCATTTTTTTGGATTTGATCATTTGCCCACTCGTTTCAATTATTTCAATTATTTCAACATTCTAACGTCAACTATAGTGTAGCCTTTTTCATAGGCAATCACTGGGTTTAGGTCGAGCTCGGAAATCTGCTCTTTGCTCATGAGCTCTGAAACTTTTACTAGAAGCGCTGCGAGCGCGCTTATGTTGACTCCTTTTTTCCCGCGCACCCCTGCAAGAATTGGGTAGGTTTGGATTTCATGCATCATTTCAATTGCGTCTTCTCTTTTTATTGGGCATAACCGTACTGAAATATCCTTGAAAATTTCCACGAAAATGCCGCCCAAGCCGAAAAGAATGAGCGGTCCAAACTGCGGGTCGCGCTTGCCGCCTATGATTAATTCAACGCCAGAGCGCGCCTGCTTCTGAACCAGAATTCCGTCGATTTGCGCGCTTCCTGCTTTCTTGATTAGTTCGTCGTAAGCAGTTTCAAGCTCCTTCTTGGTTTTTATGTTCAGTTTCACAAGACCCTTGTCGCTCTTGTGCAGAAACTGCTGTGAAATTAGTTTCAGAACCACTGGATAGCGGAAGGAGTTTGCAGTTTCTAGCGCCTGCTCCTTTGAAGAAGCAAGCTTGCTCGGAACGAGTTTAATTCCATATTTTTTAAGCAGTTCTGCTGATTCGTTGTAATTCATTCGTATCACTTAATGGCTGCCGTTTAAATAATTGAATGAGAAGTAAACAGCAATGAAGATGGCGAGCAGAATTACGAAAAGAACGATGTATTTCATGTATTTTGCTAGGTAGAAAGATGCTTTGGAAGTCATGCGCGCCCATTTTATGGAAGCCTCGCTCGGCTCTGAAGAGAACCCAGATTCCTTGGGCGTCTGCGCTGGAACTTTTGATTCTGAAACAATTTCCTCCCCAAGAGTTAACGGTTTCACGGGCGTTGAAGGAGCCGCCTGTTCGGTTTGCGCAGGAGGTTTTGCCGGCTGCGGAGAGCTTGTGAACCCTAATTCAGTTAGGAAGAGCTCAACTTTTGCGTTGCGTAGATTGTAGTCTAAATAACCGGCAGCTGCGAGCTTGTAAAGGTGGTATGCTAAATCGCTGGGGCGGATTCCAAGAGCGCTTACAACGCCTTCGGGGTCGCGCGCTTTCTTTGAAACGGCGCGCAGTATTTCATAGTCAAGAGCATCAACGTCTTCTTCGGTTTTTGCTTGCGCGAGAGCGAGAACGGATTCGCCTTCAGCTGTGAGCTTCACAGGACTGTTGCTCGCGAGCGAAGACTCAATGTCAATGAAGCCTTTGAGCTTGAGCGAACCGACGATATTCGCTGCGTCGAAGAAGCTGGAGTTTATTTTCGAGCCGAAGCGCTCAACTACCGTATCCTTGTCAATTCTTTCCAGAACAATCAAATCGAGAAAAGTGAGTTCGTTCATCGAATACCACCGAAGGTGTATGAGATATTTTGTTTGAATGGCGAACTGCAAATGAGTGAGCCTTCAAACAAATTCATGCAACCACGTCAACCAGCGAATTCCACGAATAGACTTTTCTGCTTAATGTTTAAATAGTTATGTGCGTTAATAGACGTGCGGATTAACGCGAATTTTGATGAGGTTGGATATGGAGATTGAATGTTTAGGGGGCGCTGGCGAAGTTGGAAGAAGCGGTTTTCTGCTTCGAGGAAATGCACGCGTGCTCGTTGATTACGGAATAAAAATAGTAGGAACTGCTCATTACCCCAAGCGAATTCATGAGAAGCTCGATGGAGTAGTAATTTCGCACGCACATCTTGACCACAGCGGTTTTCTTCCGTATATTTATGAAGAACAGAGTGTGCAATGCTTTGGAACCGCGCCTACTGAAGCCCTCTGCAATCTGTTGATTGAAGATTCGATGAAAATTTCCAAGGATACGGTTCCGTTTGGAAGGAATTCATTCAAACGCGCGCTCAGGAGCTGGTTTCCAGTTCCATACAAGAGACGGTTGGAGATGAAAAACTGGGCGCTGGAAATGCATGACGCAGGACATATACCTGGAAGTGCAATGGCACTCATTGAAATGAATGGAAAAAGGATATGCTACTCGGGCGACTTTAAGCTTCAGGATACGGAATTGCATAAGGGCGCCGAGCCCCCTGAAAATGTTGACGTACTTATGATAGAAAGCACGTACGCCAACCGCGAGCATCCAGATAGGAAGGAGCTGGAGAAAAAGCTCAAAAATGAAATCTGGGAGACGCTTGACGACGGAGGCTATGTATTATTTCCGTGCTTTGCTGTGGGAAGAAGCCAGGAGATGGTTCAACTGCTCAACAGATTCAAGATTGGAGAGGAAATTTATTTAGACGGGATGGCAAAAGCTGCTTCGGATATTATTCTTGATTTTCCGAGCTATGTGCGCGATTATGATTCGCTGTTACGTGCGCTGAAGCGCGTTCACTGGGTGCGCACTCCAGGAATGCGGAAGAAGGTGCTTTCAGAGCCAAGCGTGATTGTTTCA
>JBDROI010000018.1:0-4716 GCA_043810245.1 Microcaldota archaeon | reverse complement strand
GGTAAGAGAAATTAAGAACGTCTTTCGAGGTAAAATCAACTTTCAACCCAAGTTTTTCGGCATTTCTTCGAGCAATGCTAAGAGAGTTTTGGCATCTGTCAAATGCATAGGAATCTGCACCATGAAGCGCAAAGTAGCAGGCTTTCTCGCCAGTTCCGCAGCCAGCGTCAAGCGTCTTCTTTCCCGCAAGCTCGCTCGCCTCCAAACCAGCGCTCTCCAAAATATTCTTCATCACATTTGCGTGCATCTTCTCAGTTAAATTCTCGCGCGAAACTACTGGAAGCTGGGGATACGGAAAGCTTTCATAGAACTCCTGAACTCGCTCAACTCCTGCCACGTAATCTATATATAATGAATAGAGTAATAAAAGGAACTAGCGACCAGAGGTGTTTTGCTATGCCATTATACGACCTGATGAAGTGCGAAGTATGCAAGAGAAGCATCCAGAACCGAAGCGAACAGAAAAGCGTGATCGACAAGAAGGGATTCATGCGAAGCTTCTGCATGGAGTGCTACAACAATGTTGAAAAAAGAAAAGCCGCGCTCGGTGCAGATGCATTTGAGTAAGTCGAACAACTACTGCATCAGTACTTCAATTACCGGAATTCTATTTCTACTGTAAACTGCTTTCACAGCTTTTTTTCATTTTATTCATCTTTCCGCTAGTTTCGCGCGCTTAAGCAGTATTGCACCATCAACATGCTCCAGTGCATATTGAAGCAGTAAACCAGCGCGCAGTTTTTCAGTTTTTGGTTTGCAGCTTGGTTTACTGAAAAAGTAATTTTGCATTTTTATGTTCATACCAAAGCAGTAAACGCACAAAAAAATTTCAAAAGCGTGCGAAAAACGCGCAAGTTTTAGCAAAGCACGCTTGGGGTAGTTTTGCGCGCGAAGGCAAGCCTAAGCGAACTAAACTATGCGAGTGGTTAAAAATCAGGTAATAGTTTTAGAAATGCTAAGAAAGTTTAGTCTTTATTGAGCGCTTAAGCGCTAGCAACCACCAAAGCTAACAATCTTTTAGAATTTCCCAAAGAAATAGAGTTTTACGCTTTCACGCCATTTTTCGCGTGATTCTTTGCAGGCGCTTGTACACTTGCAGGTTTTTTGCTGGCTTCAGTTTTCTCTTTTCCTTTTTCTTCTTCAGCTTTTCTTTTTCTGCTCCAAACAGTTACTCCAGCAGAAGTCAGCACCACTGTGGCAATTATGACTACGAATACTAAATCTGGGTAAAACTTAGCTTCCATGGGAGCGCCAGGGGTATTTACTACAATCTGCGCAAGAACTGCAGCAGCAAGGCCCCGGCTGCACATTATTGTCAGAATCTCCTTGTCCGCGGAAAGCTGCTTATTGGCAATCGTGCTTAACCGCGCTGCAACATACCTAGAGCCAAACAAGAGGAGCGAAAGCAAAGCTCCAACTGCAACAAGCAGATAATTCGAGATTACAACTACCGAACCCAAATACACAAAGAAGAACGTCCGTATGAAGAAGGAAACCTCGCTCTGGAACAACTTCAAGCTGTCGTCTTCAATTTCAACATTCTCCTTCAGCTTGAACATATTTGAAAGCTCAACCCCATTGCCGAGAGACAAGCCAAAGATAAGCGCTGCAATTGCTCCGCTTCCTCCGAAAATCTCCGAAATTGCGTAGAGAACGAACAAAATTGCAAGCGTGAGCATATAGCCGTACTTCAGACCTTTGAATTTCTTCAGAATTTCAAGCCATACGACACCGGCTATTAAGCCAAACAAACCGCCTACTGCGAACGTGCCGAGCACTTCCTTTATTGTATACTGAATGCTGTCTGCACCCAAGCTTCCAGATATAGCGGTTTGAAGCAGCGAAAGGGTTACAACAATGCACAAAACATCAGTCATTACAGATTCAAGCGAAAGCAAATCCGACGTTTTTTCCCCCATTTTAATGCGCTGTACTATCGGCAATATAATTGCAGAGCTTGTTCCTCCAACTATTGCTCCAAGAAGAGCTCCCGCAAGTGTACCCCATCCAAAAGCTACTCTCATTACAACCGCGGTTAATATAATCGAAAATGTCACTCCAAGAAAAGTCAAGAGCGCGGCGCGAGGGCTTCCGTGAAGCACCTTGTAAATATTCATTCTCAACCCGCCGTCAAACAAGAGCACCATAAGTGCAATTGGCGCAAACAACGGCGCTATTGCAATAAGGTTCTGCGGATTTATTGCTCCCGTTACCGGACCTAACAGCAAACCAAGGAGAAGAAGGAGAAGAACGTCTGGGACATTTGTTCTGCGGAATATCAATTCACCAACAAATCCAAGAAGAATTATAGTACCAATGAGGAAAAACGAAAATTCAATTCCTAGTGCTCCCATTTCATTTTCACCTTATTACTACTTTCTCCGCAACATTTGAAATCCTTTCGAACGAATACCCAAGCTTCTGCCCAAGCGCAGTTTGTACTATGAACTGTTCCTTTTTTCTGTCTACCCCTACTATCTTGCCGATATACGAACCGACTTCCGTTAATACTTCCTTGTTCTCAAGCTTGAACGAACTGGCAAGCTGAACGCGCACGCGCTTCGCAAGCTCAAATGCTATAGAGGTTAAGGCGACGCTCGCTATAATCGCAACAACAAAATCCGAGAAGTACGCATCTGCGGCAATCCAGTTGCTTGCAACTGTAAATATAAACCAAAGAACAATAATTGTTACTGCATGGTTTCCGTATTTAACAATCTCAAAGTATCTTTTTTCCATGAATAAATCTACTGCGCGGCCTCCAATAAGCAGAAGCATTGCCCAGGGAAGCAGAAGCAAGGTTCTGCGCAGAGCATACGCGGAAATCTCCATAGGATCAACTACTGGGTCAAGCGCGCGCGTCGTTACTCTCAAATACTCCTCAAAACCCATGCTCAATGCAATGATAAGAAGCGGAATTACTGCTAGATAAATAATAAAGCTTATTCGGTCTGCAGAAATCTTGAAGCCCGAGAGAAAGTGAAGAATGCTCTCCTCAATTCCAAATGCTTTTGCGAATAAGTATATGCTAACAACAACCGCAACTGGCTTCCACCCATAGCCCAAAGACTCGCTCACCAGGAGTGAGAAAAGTATAAGAGCCGGGATTCCAAAGATGAGGCGCGCGTAATACGGCTCGCGCAGCTTCTCGAGAAGTACGAAGTAGGTTTTTTCAAGCTCCTTTGCCTGCTTCATGACGACTACTCTCTTGGATTCAATGCGAACTCGCGACTGAATGAGCGGAAGAACCTCGTCGTCGCTCGCTCCGTCGGAAACAAATATGCAAGATTCAGCAGGAAACTCCTGAAGAACGCGCTCCAGCTGCTTTGATACTTCCTTATCTGCAGAATACCCCAAACGCGCATTTCCCGTAAACGTGGCAACCTGCGCCGTGTTCTCGACGCTAATCGAGTCATAGATTTTCACAGCTTCAAAGATGGTATTTGCATCCGGTTCTTCGGGGTCTGCCATCACGAGCTTCGTCGCAGCGTTGATATTAGCTTCCCTCCCGATAACGGGACCTGAAATTCCTGCTTTTGCCGAGAGATCGTCGTCGCGATCAACACAAATTACAAGAATGCGCTTCTTAGTCGCCATTTAATTACCATATATAACTTGTAGAAATCTATTTAAATATGTATTGAGTTATCTCTAACTACTCGTTCTATCTTGAAGAACTTCAAAGAGGCAACTAAATGAACACTACACCCGGGATGCTTTTGGGAACTGAAGAAGAATACGTTCCAGGCAGGGGAACCTTTGTCGAAAACAGCAAAATCTACGCAGCGCAGGCAGGCGATGTGCAAATTGACCCAACTAGGAGAATTACAGTAACTCCAGTTCAAGGCGCACCAAATGCAGTAGACAGAGGCGCAGTTCTTTTCGGCAGAATCGAGGAAATATTCGAACCGGTTGCGCTCGTCAAAGTCGAACCAATGGAAACTCAGGGAGTTCGACAGGCTCCAAACTGGAATTTCTACTGCGTTCTTCACGTTTCTAGAATAAAGAACGGCTATGTGGACAGCGTCCGCGAAGAAGTGAAAGTCGGCGATGTCATAAAAGCGCGAGTTGAAGAAATAGAGCGAAGCGAAGTTTACTTAAGTACAAAAGACAGCGATTTGGGAGTAATAATGGCTTTCTGTTCAAAATGCAGGGCGCCGCTCGATTTCCTTGGCGGAAGAAACCTTGAATGCAAGAAATGCGGAAGCAAGGAAAGCAGGAAAGTTGGCTATCCCTACAGGGGAGCTACGAGGTGAATTAAATGGAAGTAAACGTTGACAAGAAAGAGAAAAACTACATTGAAGTTACGCTCGGCGGAGAAGAGCACTCGTTTCCAAACCTACTTAGGGAAGCGCTCATTGGAATGGATGATGTTGAATTTGCGGCTTACATAATCAACCACCCCTTAGTTGGAAAGCCAAAGCTCATGATAAGAACAAAAAACAAGAATCCGCTCGCGCTCCTCAAAACCGCAGTGAAGAACGTGAAGAAATACGTATCTGCTCTCCAAACAGCAGTTAAAAAATTGAAGTAAGCGAAGTGTTTCGAGTGAAGCAAATACGCCTGCTCGGGATTGATGATTCTCCTTTTACCCGCAGGCGCAAAAACATTCTCGTAGTGGGCGTAGTCTACCGCAGCGGAATTGTTGAAGGAATTCTAAGCACCACCATTACGCGCGACGGAACCGACTCTACTGAAAAACTTTTCAAAATGATT
>JBDROI010000017.1:0-29810 GCA_043810245.1 Microcaldota archaeon | reverse complement strand
AGAAGCAAGCGACATGGTGCTCGCAGACGACAACTTTGCCACAATTGTGGCAGCTGTTGAAGAAGGGCGCGGAATTTATAGGAATATACAAAAAGTGGTTGGCTTCCTTTTGGGAACGAACACAGGCGAAGTTCTGTTTCTGCTTATGGTTCTTTTATCTGGAATCTTTCTTCCGCAGGCGCTTCCGCTTGCGCTTTTGCCTATACATATACTGTGGGTTAATCTAGTTACGGACGGCGTATGCGATGTTACGCTTGCAATGGAGCCGAAGGAACGCGGCTTAATGCGTGCGCCTCCGCGCAATCCAAATGAGAAGCTCGTAACGTTTGATATGGAAGTATTCATTGCACTTACTGCAGTAGTCATTGCAGTGGGAACGTTTGTAGTATTCTACAGCCATTATCGGTTTGACGAAGCAAACCTGGCGTATGCGCGCACTATGACGTTCACCTCGCTCGCCATGTTTCAGCTATGGAGCGCAATAAATGCTAGGTCTAGGTTCAGCTTCTTTAGAATAGGCATATTCTCCAATAAGTACCTGCTCGGCGCAATTGTGCTTTCTCTTTTGATGCAGATTTTTGCAGTCTACCATCCCATGATGAATGAAGCAATGAGCACGGTTCCGCTTTCTCTGCAGGATTGGATATATATTCTTCTGGTAACTGCAAGTCTTTTTGTTCTATTTGAAGTAAAGAAGATAGCAGATGCGGGCTGGAGGCTCAAACACCCAGAAGAAGCTTAGGAGAAAATGAATTCGCTCGAAGAGCTACTCGCTTCGCTTGCAACCCCGCGCAAGCGCGGGGTATCTGCTCATTCGAGCGAAATATTTCGCGAAGATGGCTTCACCCGCGCGCGAAGCGCGCGGTACTCGCCCCTTCGCTCGAAAGAAAAATTAACGCAGCATCTGCGGAGCGAAAAGAAGCAAAATCCCAATTCCAAGCATCAAAATTCCTGCAACGATTTTGCAGTACTTTGCGTATTTTTCTCCGAGCTCGCTCGAAACAGCAAACACGGCAAGCCCGAAAATTAAGACATTGTTGAACATGAATGCTACGTTGTAGATTCCAATATATAGATAGTGCTCAATAGTTGAAAGATTGCTTAGCGCAAGAATCTGAGTAAACACGGCGGGAAGCGCGGCTGAGCAGGCAAATTCTATTGAGTTTATTGTGAATGCGAGTATGATGATTCCGATTATTGTTGCTAGATTAAGAGGCGCGTGAATAACACTGTCAATAGCATTCATTGTTTTCGTTTTCTGTGATTCATCGGTAACCTTGCAGGTAAGCGCTCCGCGCGTCTCGATGTATTCTTTTGTATTCAGAATTCCTGCGCCTAAGGCGATTAGGCCGATGATTACTGTAATTATGCGTATATAGCCCAAAAGAAGGAATGCGTTCAGCCACGCGGTCATGAAAAGAAAGTACAATATTCCAGACGCAAAAACGAAAGTGCCTGCGATAAGCCACATTCGACGCTTGTCGCCCAGTGTCATTATCACGCTTATCATGTAAAGCAAAACCCACATTGCGCACGGGTTGAAGCCGTCAATCAAACCTAAAACAATTGCAAGAACTGGAAGTGAAAAGGTGCGCAAATCAACAGTTCCGAGAAGAGGAATATCGGTGATGAAATGCGCTGAAGCGCCGGAGTTTGCCTGCTCCGTAGTGCAGTTGAGGGCGCACCCGCGTATTGCATTTTCGAGCTTTGGTTCAACCGAGGAGTCGAAGCCGATGAAGGAGTTGTTGCCTATTATAGTAAGAGGAACCACTGCCTTGCCGGCAGGTATCTCGTTTTCAAGGTGATGTTTCGCAATCACGTCTGAATAATTACTTCTCCCAGTTTCGGTGGATATATCGTAGGAAACCACGTTGATTCCATACTCCTGAACCATGCGCGCGTTGAAGCTCATCTGCTCGTGGCAGTGAGGGCATGTTGGCAAATAGAAGAACTGCATGGTTACATTAGTAGTTCCGTTCATAGTCTGCTGTGGGACTAAGTCGGGAGACTGATAAAAGAAGTAGATGAATGCTCCCAAGATTAGGAGCGCGAGCGCGAGATTGCGGTTGAATGGAACACTGAGAAATCCTTTTGCAGATTCTAGAAGCCCGCTTAAAAAGCCCATAAACGTACACCGTGGAATAAGTTCTTGAAGCCATATTTATAAAAAGGTAGCGTTCGCATAAGAGCAATTAGAAAGAAAGGCGCGCGAGCGCAGGTGATGTCTATGAATAAGTTGAGCTGTTTGTTAGTAGTTTTGCTGTTATTGGTTTTTGCGGCGCCTGTTTTTGCGCAGGAAAATACAGATGGAAGCGTAACTTCAGACGAAACAAACAACGTAGTGGTTGTTTCCAATGAAACGGGAAGCGCGTCTTCGAGCGCCTCGAATGAAACAAAAGTAGTGGAAACGTCTGGTTCAACTGCTACGGCTGATTCAAAGAATGTGGTCGTAGTAAACGACGCATCTGGCTCGAGCGCTGGCTCAACTTCAACTGCTGTAGATACTACTAAAAACACAGTAGCGCCTGCTGAAACAAGCACGGCGAATACTGCGGCGTCCAATGTTACTAAAACAACTGCAACTACCACTTCAACTACATCAACTTCCACAACAACTTCAACTGCTACGGTGAACAGTAATTTAGACGCAAAGTGCGCGGAGCAGTGCAAGTACAAAGACCCAAAGGATGTTGATTACTGCAAGAAGGACTGCATTACAAGCTATGAGAAGCAGGATGTGACCAATGTGGTGCAGGTAACAAGCGGAAGTTCAACGTCTGCAGGTGGAAGCACAAATGCGGTTGTTGAAGATCCAACTTATGTCTGCGTGAAAGAAAAATGCATGCAGTTCGCGAGCGAGAAGCCCGAGGAGTATGCAACGTGCAAAGCAGCTTGCTATGGAGAGAAGTATGGAGAGCAGAACTGCAAGGAAATGTGCGAGGAAGTGAAGGATGAAAAAACAGGAGAAATGAGCAAGGTTTGCAAGAAGTACTGCAATATTGAGAGCGCAAATTCAGGAGGAATTGCTCCAACTGCAACAACAGCGAGTACGACTACTACGATGGTTGACAAACTGGGGGAATGCGTTTCCTCATGCCCAACTGATGAAAAAAATTACGCGCCCTGCAAGGAAGAATGCATGAAGAAGCATCAGTACGAGCAGGCGTGCAAGAAAGTTTGCAAGAAAAATGAAGAGGGAAAGAAAGAATGCGGGGAAATCTGTCCGGGTGCAGTTGTTAAAGTTGACGATAAGCCGTACGTTGCAGTGAGCGTTGCGAGCAACCCCGACGACAAGCTTTGGCAGTGCATAAGCTCAAACTGCCTAAAGGAGAGCGAAGACTCGAAGGGCTACGCGAGCTGCAAGGAGAAATGCTACACGCTCGTGATGGGCGAAACAAAATGCAAGGAAGTCTGCGATGAATCGAAGGATGAAAATGGGAAGGTAATTGAAAAAGTCTGCAAGAAATACTGCGATGTTCAGGCAGTTGCAACGGCAACAGCTCCAGAATCAGCTGTTTCGCTCGTTGAGATTCCGGTTGAAAAAGACCCGGTGCTAAAATGCGTGATGGACAGCTGCAGCGGAGTAGTAGACACTTCGAGCGAGAAGTATGCACAGTGCAAGAAGGAATGCTATAATAAGAATGCACCTGCACCGGTTAAAGAAGCAGTAAAGGTATGTGCAACTGGAGATGCAAAAGCCGACGCTGAATGCATGAAGACAATAAGAATAAGGGGGATTAAGAAGGAGTGTGAAAAACTCGAAGGAGAAAATAGGAACCGATGTGAAGAGAAAGTGAGAAATTTGGTGCTTGGAGAAGATGCCTCGGATTATACAAACTGGCTGGCGCAGAGCAATGAAACAAGCGCGCAGGTAAACGCGGAAAACGAAAAGAGAAGCCAGATAAATGCAGAGTATAACACAAAGATGGGAGAAGACGCCAATAAGATGAAGGAAGAAGCAAACGCGGCGGCGCTTGAAAAGATGAAAGTTACTATTGAGAAGATGGGCGAAAGAAGCGCACTGCTGGAGAAAGCAAGTGAGAAGGCAAAAGCAAAGGGGCATGATGTTGCAGAACTTGAGTATTTGAAGATGAAGTATGATGCGCAAGTGAGCTCTGCAAAAGCTCTTTATGCGGCTGGAAATTACGGAGAATGCATTGAGGCGCTTCACGGAGCAGAAGGACTTGCAATCGTGTTCAAGAGCACGCTGAAGGAGATTGTTGCAGCGCATAAGGCCGGCTTGACGTATAGCGGCTCTGGAATTACGCCTATGGCGAAGAACATTGGAGGGTGATTATGGTGGAAACAAAACTATTAGTTGTTGCACTGGTTTTCGTTTTGGCTTTTGCAGTTCTTTCCGGGTGCACTGCAAGCACCCAGCTGGGTGCGGGAAATGAAAGTGAAGAAGTACCCATATTTGCAGGTGACGATGTTCCCGAAGTGAACGAAACAGTAAATCAAGAAATTGAAGGAATGGTTGGCGAGCTTGAGTAGGAGAGACACGTGGAAAAGAGAATATTTTTTGCATTAGCATTAGTTGTAGTCTGCTTCTTAGTTGGTACACTTGCTTACAGCACGCTTCCAGAGAATATCGCTACGCATTGGAATTTGCAGGACAAAGCCGATGGAAGTATGCCCAAGCAGATCGGCTTGTTTTTGATTCCAGCGCTTGGATGTGTGCTCATTGTTTTGTTTAAGTTTCTTCCAAACATAGACCCGATGGGCGCAAGCTATGCCGGATTTAGGCGCTACTACGACGAGTTTGTAGTAGTTATAATGGGCTTTTTGCTTTATCTGGAAGTGTTGATAGTTGTTTGGAATGCGGGCACTATCTTTAGTATGGGGCAAGTATTAGCTCCTGCATTAGCTGCTGTTTTCTATTTCACCGGGCGCTTGGCTGAGAACACGAAAAGAAACTGGTTTGTCGGAATAAGAACCCCGTGGACGATAACGAGCGATGTGGTTTGGAATAAGACAAATGTATTAACGGGCAAGTTGATGAAGGCAGCCGGCATAATTGCACTTTTTGGAGTGATTCTGCCAAGCTATGCATTTGGATTAGTACTGGTTCCAGTGATTTTGGCTGCAGTATTCGGCTTCGCTTACTCATATTTGGAGTATAAGAAAATTAAGCAGTAAACTTAAGTGCAGCTTCCAAGCATCTGAGAAAAGGAGTAAAGAATAAAAGGCAAAAGCGCGAAATAGTTGCGGTTGGATTATGAATTTTAATACTAAATGCACATGCGTGCTTTGCCTGCTGATATTGGTTTCTGTTTCTTCATTTGTTTTTGCAAGCGAGCTTCAGCTGCCGAGCGCTCGAGGCTACGTGAACGATTTTGCGAATGTCATTGATGCAGGAGACGAAGCAAGAATTGAGGCGCTCTGCAGGCAGATTGAGAATGAAACTACTGTCGAGATTGCAGTTGTAACTGTCGAGACTGTTGAGCCAACGTATATTGAGGACTACGCAGTAAAGCTGTTTGAGAAATGGGGAATTGGAAAGGAAAAGGAGGACAATGGACTGCTGATTTTGGTTGCGGTAAAGGAGCGCGAAATAAGGTTTGAAGTAGGCTATGGACTTGAGCCGTATATTACGGATGGGGAAGCAAGCATAATAATAAGCAAAACAATTGCTCCGTATTTTAAGAGTGCGAGTTATGGAAGCGGAATCTACGCGGGCGTAAGCGAGGTGCAGGCGCTTCTTAAGGAAGAAGAGTATACGCCCGGAGTTCTTCCGAAAAAAAAGGATAACGTGGATGCAGTTAAGTGCGTGTTTGCTCTGATTGTGTTTCTAGTTCCAATAGCTCTTATCTTCCTTCTACTCAAGCATGGAAAGTGGAGCGGTGGAGGCGGCTATTATAGAGGCGGGAGAATTGGAAGAGGCGGTTTTGGCGGAAGCCACGGAGGCGGAGGATTCGGAGGCTTCGGAGGAGGAATGAGCGGAGGGGGCGGAGCAACGGGCAAATGGTAGAGGAATTAGAAGGATAATGCTTTTATTTTAAAGATGCAAAAGAAGTAGAGGTGATGGAATGGTTGAAAAGAAGTGGATAATAATTGGAGCAGCTGCTGTTCTTGCAGTTATTGCAATTGTGTTGGTTCTTTCGGTAATTTCAACGTATAATAAGATGGTTTCGCTGGATCAAACAGCTGACGCGCAGTGGGCGAATGTCGAGAGCGCGTATCAGCGAAGGCTTGACTTGATTCCGAATTTGGTTGAAACGGCTAAAGGGTACATGACTCATGAAAGCGAGGTGTTCATTGCAATTGCAGAGGCGCGCGCGAAGCTTGCTGGAGCAAAGACTACGAACGAGAAAGTTAAGGCAACGGGCGAGCTTGAAGGAGCGCTCTCGCGCCTGCTGGTAATCGTGGAAAACTATCCTGAGCTGAAGGCAGTTGAGCAGTTCAACATGCTGAGCGCAGAGCTTGCAGGAACGGAAAACAGAATTAATGTGGAAAGAAACCGCTACAATGATGATGCGCGCGCGTATAACACGGCGATAAAGACGTTCCCTGGAATGCTTTTTGCAGGCACGTTTGGGTTTGAAGAAAGAAGCTATTTTGAAGCTGAAAAAGGAGCCGAGAAAGCGCCCACTGTTGAGTTTGATTAGATGCCTCGCGAGCTTGAAATTAAGATTTTAGGAGGCGGATGCGCAAACTGCAAGCAGCTTGAGGAGAACGCGCGCAAGGCATGCGAGGAGCTCAAGATAAAGGCGAGGTTTGAAAAGGTCAGCAGCTATGAAGAGATTGCAGCTCTTGGCGTGATGTCGCTTCCTTCGCTTGTGATTGATGGGAAAGTAAAAGCGCATGGAAAAATTGCGAGCAAGGAAGAAATAAAGAATATTATTTTGAAGGGGTAGTGTGGACATACTAGAGGAATTTGCAAACTGGCTAGTGTTCAGGGTTCTTAGTGTGCAAAAGGAGAGCGTGCTTGGCGAGGTTATTGCGTACTTCGTTTATGACGTAATTAAAGTAATCCTGCTTCTTGCTGTAATGGTGTTTCTTATTTCTATTGTTAGAACGTTCGTGACTCCGCAGAAAGTAAGAAGCTGGCTTGGAGGAAAGCGCGAAGGAGTGGGAAACGTTCTTGCCGCGCTTCTTGGAATTCCTACGCCGTTCTGCTCCTGCTCAGCTGTTCCGCTTTTCATAGGCTTGATAGAAGCAGGAGTTCCGCTCGGAGTAACGTTTTCTTTCCTCATCGCTTCTCCGCTCATCAACGAAGTTGCTGCAGTTCTTCTGCTCGCGCTCTTTGGCTGGAAAATTGCGCTTCTGTATATAGCGAGCGGGCTCGTGGTTGCAGTGATTGCAGGAGTAATGATTGGAAGAATGAAGCTCGAAGGCGAAGTGGAGGAGTTTGTCTATAAAGTACACGCGCAGAAGCTTGAGGAAGAAAAAATGAGCTGGAAGGAGCGCATTGATTTTGCAAAAGAGCAGATGCTTGATATTACGAAGCGCGTGGCGCCCTATATTATAGTGGGTATTGCTTTGGGAGCAACGATTCACGGCTATGCGCCAGAGAATTTCCTCGTCGGCATTGCGAGCAAGAGCAACGTGTTTGCTGTTCCCGTTGCAGTTGCAGTTGGAATTCCACTCTATTCAAATGCGGCGGGCATGATTCCTGTTGTTGAAGCGCTTATGGAGAAGGGAGTTGCGCTTGGAACTGCGCTTGCGTTCATGATGAGCGTAACTGCGCTCTCGCTTCCAGAGATGATAATTTTGAGGAAAGTGCTCAAACCAAAGCTGATTGCAGTTTTCGTTGGCATTTTGTTCATTGCATTCACGCTTACTGGTTTGCTCTTCAACGCACTCGTGGGCTGATATTTTAAGCATATTGTGTCAAAAAATAGATGGGAGTGAGAATGTGAACGGTACTAACTCGATTGAAAGCAGGCTCGCAGAGCTTGAAAAAGAAAAAGCAGAGCTATATGGAAAGGACTTTCTGCTTACTGGCGAGAATAGCGCGGGCGAGCTGAAGGCAGTTGTTGACACTGCAGAAATTTTAAAGGAGATTTATGAAAGCAATATTTCCGCAAAAATTTTCCGTTCGGGTTTGGCTGTTTCTGTTTTCCGCGACAAGTCCACAAGAACGCGCCTTTCGTTTGCTTCGGGCGCGAACATGCTGGGCTTGGAAGTGCAGGAAATTGACGAGAAGAAAACGCAGATTTCGCACGGAGAGACTGTGCGCGAAACCGCAGTTATGCTTTCATTCATGAGCGAAGTGATTGGAATAAGGGATGATATGTTTTTGGGAAGGGGAAACAAGTATATGCGCGAAGTCGCAACTGCACTAAGCGAGGCGCATAAGAGCGGTGTTCTGCACCAGCGCCCCTCTATAATCAACCTTCAATGCGATGTAGACCACCCGACGCAGACTCTTGCGGATTTAGCTTATTTAAAGGAGCAGTTTGGAAGCTTGGAAAATTTGCGCGGGAAGAAGATTGCAGTTACGTGGGCGTATTCCCCAAGTTACGGAAAGCCGCTATCAGTTGCTCAAGGATTGATTACATTACTAACGCGCTATGGAATGAATGTTCAGCTTGCGCATCCTCCAGGTTATGAACTGATGGAGGAGAGCATCAGCGAAGCAAAGAAGAACGCGAAAGAAAGCAACTGCAGTTTTAGCATAACTAATTCAATGGAGGAAGCTTTCAAGGACGCAGATATTGTTTACCCGAAGAGCTGGGCTCCGCTCAGCGTGATGAAGAAAAGAACCGAGCTTCTTGAAGCTGGAGATGGAAAGAATTTGGACGCGCTTGAAAAGGAGTGCTTGGAAAATAATGCGCGCTTCAAGAACTGGGAGTGCAACGAGAAGATGATGAAGCTTACGAAAAATGGAAGCGCACTCTACATGCACTGCTTGCCCGCGGACATTTCGGGCGTTTCATGCGCGCAGGGAGAAGTTTCAAAAGGAGTGTTTGAAAAGTATAGGCTAAAAACGTACGAAGAAGCCTCTTTCAAGCCATTCGTGATTGCCGCGATGATACTGCTTTCAAGATTTGAGAAGCCCGCGCGCGTGCTTGAGGAAGTTGCAAAAAGAAAGATGAAAAGAAGGGGAATGACGCTTGGCTAAGGGGTTATAGCAAACCGCGAGAGTAATGCAAGAAATTCCGCGACTGCTGACGAGAGCGGTTTGCTATGTAGTAGGCTGCATTACTTATGCAGACTACTATAAGTATTAAATTGTAATCGTTAAAAATAGTAAAGAATTGGGAGGTGTAGGTATGAAAGAAAAAGTAGTTCTAGCTTACAGTGGCGGTCTTGACACGTCAGTAATTTTGAAGTGGCTCGCGAACAAAGGATACGACGTCATTGCTTTTGTCGGCGAAGTTGGTCAAGGAGAGGATATGGAAGCAGTGCGCGAGAAAGCGCTTAAGACAGGTGCTTCAAAAGTTTATGTTGAAGATTTGCGCGAGGAGTTTGTAACTGATTTTATATTCCCTGCACTTAGAGGAAATGCAGTTTATGAAGGGCGCTATTTGCTTGGAACTTCGCTTGCACGCCCGATTCTTGCGAAGAAGCAGGCTGAAATTGCAGAAAAGGAAGGAGCGACGTATGTTTCGCATGGGGCAACGGGAAAAGGAAACGACCAAGTGAGATTTGAGCTCACGTGCTATGCACTGAACCCGAGCATAAAAGTAATTGCACCTTGGAAAGACCCTGAATTTCTTGCAGAGTTCAAGGGAAGAAGCGATATGATTGCCTATGCCGAGAAATATGGAATTCAGATTAAGGCGTCGAAGAAGAAGCCGTACAGCGAAGACGGCAATTTGATGCACATAAGCCATGAAGCAGGAATTCTTGAAGACCCTGCGTTTAGGCCTCCTGAAGACGTTTTCTGCTTAACTAAATCGCCTAAGGAAGCGCCTGATGCAGAAACAGTAATTGAAATTACTTTTGAAAAAGGAACTCCAGTAAAGGTGGAGAATAAGGGCGACGGAACTACAAAAACAACTCCGCTTGAGCTCTTCCTTTACTTGAACGAAATTGGGTGCGCGAATGGAATCGGCAGAGTGGACATGGTTGAGAATAGATATGTTGGAATTAAGTCGCGCGGAGTTTATGAAACGCCTGGAGGAACTATTCTTTGGGCTGCGCATCGCGATTTGGAAGGAATTACGATGGATAGAGAGGTTATGCATATCCGCGATATGCTCTCGCCGAAGTTTGCAGAGCTCATCTACAACGGATACTGGTTTGCTCCTGAAATGGAGTTTTTGACTGCGATGTTTGACAAGAGCCAGGAGAACGTAAGCGGTAAAGTAACGGTTGCACTCTATAAGGGCAATGTAAATGTAGTTGGAAGAGAATCGCCGAACTCGCTCTACGACCAGAAGATTTCGAGCATGGAAGAAGAAGGAGGATTCAACCCGTTGAATTCGGTGGGATTCATCAACACGAACGCAACGAGATTGAAGGCGTATAGTTTAATGAAGAGGAAGAGAGGCGGGAAATAATGAAACTCTGGCAGAAAAAATATAAGCTCAACGAGCTTGTGGAAAAGTTCACAGTAGGAAACGACTACGTTCTAGACTGCAAGCTCGTGAAGCACGACTGTAGAGCATCGATTGCGCACGCGCGCATGCTCGAGAAAATCGGAGTTTTGAGTAAGGAAGAGCGCGAGGCGCTTGAGCGCGCGCTTGAGGAAATTATTGAGCTTGACGCGCGCGGGAAGTTTGAAATCCGCGTTGAAGATGAAGACTGCCACACTGCAATTGAGAATTACTTGGTTGAGAAGATTGGTAATGTGGGGAAGAAAATTCACACGGCGCGCTCAAGAAACGACCAAGTGCTTGCTGCGCTTCGGCTCTATTATAGAGAGGAGGGAAAGCGCACGCTTGAGTTGATTGGTGAGCTTCAGAAGGCGCTTGCTTTGCTGAAAAAGAAGAGCGGAAAAACCGAGCTTCCGGGTTATACGCACATGAGAAAGGCAATGCCCTCGTCTATTGAGATGTGGAGCTCTGTTTTTGAGCAGTCAATGGAAGACAATAAGGAGCTGTTAAAGTGCGCGCTCAAGCTTCTTGACCAGTCGCCTCTTGGAAGCGGAGCGGGCTATGGATTGCCGATTGATGTTGACCGCGAAATGACTGCAAAACTGCTTGGCTTCTCTCGCGTTCAGAAGAGCCCAATTTACGTGCAGAACGGCAGAGGGAAGCTCGAAGCTACGCTGATTCACGCGCTCGCGCAGATTATGCTTGACTTGAATAGAATGGCGAGCGATCTGATTCTCTTCAGCATGCCGGAGTTCGGGTTCTTTGAGCTTCCAGAAGAAATATGCACAGGAAGCTCAATTATGCCCCAGAAGAGAAATCCCGATGTTCTTGAGTTGATCCGCGCGAAATATCACGCAGTGAACGCGTGCGAGTTTGAGGTGCGCGGAATTACTGCGAATTTGATTTCGGGCTATCACAGGGATTTACAGTTGACGAAAGAACCGGTGATGCGCGCGCTTGGAATTGCAGAAGACTCGCTTGAAGTAGTTGCGCTTGTTCTTGAGAAGCTGAAAGTAAACGAAGAAAACTGCAAACGCGCGATGACGCGCGAATTGTTCGCGACGAAGAAGGCTTACGAGCTCGTGAAGAAGGGCGTTGAGTTCAGGGAAGCTTACAGAAGGGTTGCAAAGGAGTTTTAGTTAGGAACTTGCCGAACGATTTCGAAGAATATTTAAAGGACGCGCGTGCAAGTAATTTTGGTGATGTTTATGAAGAGTATGCTTGCTGGCGTGTTTGCTCTTTTTGTCTGCTTAGTGCTTCTCAGCGGGTGCGCACAGCCAAAAGGAGACGAGAAAAAGAATGAAACGGTAAATGAATCAACTTCGCTTATGAACGAGAGCACTGCGCGCGAGAAGCTCGCGGAAGCGAACTGCTGGTATGAATTGAATGATAAAAGCGAGTGCCTGGTTTACGAGAAGCCGTACTGGGTTGCGAAGAAAGAGCTATGCGGTGGAACATGCAAAGTAAATGAGGAAACGGGAGAAGTTACGATGGATGTAAACCAGATGTGCATGGGCTTGCTTGTGGAAGAGGAATGCACAACTGACGCAGATTGCGCATACAAGAAGCCAACGTGCCCGAGCAATAGATATGCCTGCATCAACACTTCGTGCGTAGTATATTCACCAGGCGATCCGGCGAAAATTATTGTTCCTGAAAATTAGGAGTGAAGAAAGTTATTTATAGCTGGAGTTTCAACATCAGAGCATGGCTGAAAAAACGCGCGCGTTTTTGGCGCTTGCTGTGCTCCTCTTTCTTATTTTTAGTTTTACATTTGGGTGCACTACGAATGTAGATGTTAGCAAGAAGAATGAAACAAGCTCTGCAAAAGACGCGGAAAATAATACGCTTGCTTCAACATGCCCGAGCGCAAGCGAAGTTGACGAAATAAACCGTGAGTTCTGGGAAACACGCACTGAAATGATTGCACTTATTGCGCCCCCTGAAAATGCAAGCTGGGACCTGCCTGCGAATACGACGCGGAATGATATGGATGTAATAGGAAGCGATGGACGCACGAAATATGACGTGGTGAGAGCTCGCTATATGGAGATGGGGGCGCTTGAATGCAAGAACTCGAGCGGAGGAAGCATTCCTTATGCAGTTGATTTGAAGTGCGGAGACATTACTAAAGGATTTGTTCCTGAGCAGTTCCTCGAATTAGACTTTTCAAGAAGGCATGTTTCGTATTATGGATATGATTATTGGAGCAAAAGCGAGTGGAGAATAAAATATGCTGAGTACATTTATGGGAAGGGAAGCACGGAAGGAGGAAGCTCGCCTCTGCTTGGGAGAATGGAAGTAACGTTCACGGGCTCTGAATTTCCTCTTACTGATTTTGCGAAGAAGAACAATTTCACTAAACTCGAGCTTCCGCGCGAGGAGTTGCTTGCAAGTGTTTACTACTCGGAAGACTACAAGAACGACTACGGAAACCGCTACAAAGGAATTTGGCTCGAGGGATATGGAGATGTGATCTTTATCGGCTATTGGCTGCCTCCCTATGCACTTGAAGAGCCAAAAGAGGCGTTCAATGAAGTAGAGATGAATTATGAGCTTGCGCGCGAGGTTTATTACGAGGCGTGCTTTACGAAAAAGGAGGGGTAAAATGAAGAGCGTTTACTTAGTAATTGCAGTGACGGCAGTTCTGCTTTTTGGATGCGCGGGAAGCACTGAAGTAAAAGGAACTCCTTACAAGAATGTTACGCTTGCAGAAGACGCAATTCCAAAAGAATGCGCAGGTTTGGAAGACTGCGCACTTTTTTCATGCATGATTGCGAGCTGCTGGTGCGATGAGTATGATGGAAGCAGCGGAGTGCTTGTCCAAGGCGGAGAAAAAATTGGAAGTGAAGAAGAAGCACAAGCGAGGGCTGAAGACTATTTGAAAACAAACTCAATAGATTACGAGGAAGAAAGCGTTAGAGCCTCACAGCTGAACGACGTTTTCTACAATGTTTTTTATGAAGATGGGTATGGAGACGAAAAGGTAGTTACTGTTGCAGTTGACGGAACGATAATGAAAACAGAGTGCGGAGTTTGAGATTAGAGTCCGTAGCTTTTTTCTTCTTTTTCTAAGAAGTCCAAAAGAATGTTGCCTAGTGTGTTGTTGTAAACTAGGAAGGCATCATGCCCATAAGGAAGCTCGAGCTTTTTGTACTGTGTGCTGACGCCCGCTTCTGCAAGCCCCGCAAAGATTTCCTCAACCTGCCAGGGCGGGTAAAGCCAGTCGGAGCTGAAGGAGAAGAGAAGCACTTTTGATTTTATGTGCTTGAAAACGTCCGCGAGAGGTTTTTCTTTTCCTTCTGTCAAGTCAAAGTTGTCTATTGCGTGCGTTATGTAGAGATAGCTGTTCGCGTCAAATCGTTTCGTGAAATGCTTTCCCTTGTAGTTGAAGTAGCTCTGAATTTCGAACTCCTCTCCGAATTTGCCCCCGCGGCTTCGTTTCCTGAGCTTTCTGCCGAATTTTCGCTCGAGAACTTCCTGGCTCAAATAGGTAATGTGCCCTATCTGGCGCGCGAGCGACAATCCTTTGCGCGGCTGGCATTTTGAGTAGTAAGCTCCCTTTCTCCAGTCTGGGTCGCTCATTATGACTTTTCTTCCAATGTCGTGGAATACCATGCCCATTGGGTATTGCCTTGCAGAGCATGCCATGAGAACTGCGCAGTGCGCAGAATCGGGGTAGTCGACAAGCCATTGAAGAGCTTGCATTCCGCCCATGCTTCCGCCGCTGACGCAGAAGAGTTTGTTTATTCCGAGATGCTTAATGAGTTTGTAGTGTGCCTTCACCATGTCGTGTATGCTCACTATTGGAAATTCCAAACCGTAAGGTTCGCCGGTTTTTGGGTTGATTGAAGAAGGGCCGCTCGAACCTTTGCATCCGCTTATTACGTTTGCGCAGATTACGAAGTATTTGCGCGTGTCAAAGGTTTTCTTTGGGCCGACTGCAAGGTCGTACCAGCCCGCGCGCTTGCTTGTTTTTCTGTGCTTTCCAGCTGCATGCGCATCTCCGCTGAGCGCGTGGAAAATGAGAACTGCGTTGCTCTTGTCGCGGTTGAGCTTTCCATAGGTTTCGTAGGCAATGCGAACTTTGGAGAGAGTTTCTCCCGACTCGAGCTTGAGCTCATCAAAATCAAAGTAGTTCGGTTTTACAATGCCGACGCTTTCGCCTTCTTTTCCCATAGAACCACAAACCTAATTTTGAGGGTGCACCCGCATAGCTAGATATTATCATCTCGAAGAAATGGTAATTTTTGAGGATGCTCCTACGTATATTTGAGAAAGAAGGTTTAATTAGCTTTGCTTCTAGAGAGAAGAGAAAATAGAAAAAGAAGCGCAATTAATTCTAAAAGAATTAATGCGCATTTTACGAAGTAAGTAAAATAGCGCCTTGGCCGGGATTTTCGTCCGATGTGCACAAATTTATTTTCTTTGCGCACAATCAGAACTTTTGTTCTGATGCGCATTTGCGCAGAAGCGCAAATTGCGCCTGCTTTCTTTTCTTAAAAGAAAGCGGGCTTCGAACCCGGGTCGCTGACTTTCAATGAACTTTGCGGAAAGTTTTGATTGAACTTTTCCAAAAAGTTCACGACAGGCCAGTATGCTGGACCACTACACTACCAAGGCATATCCCGCCAGTGTGATTTATTCCCGAACCCAGGGGGGCACCCCCTAGGTTTGAGGCTCCTCCGTAACCCCCCTCTGTTTGGAGTGGAAGAACTCGGTTATCCGTTTTTTCTTTTGGGATAGCCTAACACTTTTCTTTTTTCCAAAAAGAAAAGGGTCGGGTTGAACACACAACATTCTGGTATCAGAGCTTCATGTGCCGGCACAGCCGGCGACAAACTTTAGCCGAACAGGTGGAAAGTTTTGATTGAACTTTTTCCAAAAGTTCAACAGCCAGACGCTCTGCCAGGTTGAGCTATGGCGGGATGATTTGCAACTGGGGGGCTCAAGCCACCTTGTTGCAAAACTTTTCGAAGCGGCGGTTTCCGCTTGCTTCGAAATGGTATATTCTGAAGGTGATAAACTTCAGAGCATATAGTTTACTCCAACGAGTTTAAAAAGCGTTTCGCTTTGCAAAGAGAGGGGGAAACACTTTTATGCATAGGCGTTGAATGCTCTCGCATATGGGGCAAGGGAGGCTTCTGTTATTCTTTTTCTTCTCGGTTTTCCTATTCTGTGTGTTATCTTCCCTCTCGAGTGCGGCGCACATATCTTATAGCATTAACCTGCACGAGGGCTGGAACCTGGTTTCTCTTCCAATTCAGCCGAAAGATACACATATTGAGAAACTTTTTGCACCGATAGAGGGAAAATACGAGATAGTTTGGACGTATTCTGGAGATGAATGGTTGTCTTATGCCCCTGGAGCGCCCAGGGAAGTTAATAACCTTACAGATATAGACGAGCGGGTTGGTTTTTGGATAAAAATGAACGAACCGGCAAATTTAGAAGTGAATGGAACAAAGAGGCAGAATGAATTTTTGCTTGGAAAAGGATGGCATTTGATAGGTTTCCCATTTACGAGCTCGCAGACTCTTGCACAGTTTAGAACTAGTATGAAGCCTTCAAGCGCAAAAATATATTCCTACGACGAACCGAATGGAGCGTGGAAATCTACAGATGATGGAAGCCTTTCTTCGCTTGAACCTGGAAAAGGATACTGGGTATTTGTGTGGGATTCAGATGGAGATGGACTAGCGGACAGTGAAGAGCCGAACTGGGGAACTGATGTAAACAACCCAGATACTGATGGAGATGGTGTGCTTGATGGAGCAGAAGCATATGCATTCTTTTTGTATGATAGAATAGAGTCTACAGATTTTATTGAATCATCTGAATTGGAGAGCAAACTGTTCGTTTACCAGTTTTATGTAGAGATGGTTGAGCTTCTGTTTGACTGGCCACCGCAGACAGAAGCAGTTTATGAATTGGATGTGTCGACGCCGGGAAGGTATATGATCATATCACTGGAAATGGAGTAGTTATGTTCCTGAACCGCACTGGCGCAGATGAAGCAACTGCATTCTATCCTTTAGAAAATTTAACTGATGAGCAGGTGAAGCAGTTTGCAAACGAAGTGATTCTGCAAGCTCCGAATGTGACGATCAATAGCGGAAACATAAAGGCTCTGCGTGAAGAAAGAAAGTGGGTTTACGTGGGCTCTGCGGGCACATACAATGTTGAGGGATATATGTTCTATGTCAAGCATGACGTTGCCTGGCTTTATTCTGGAGAATTTGAATTTGACAAGCCTGGAAAATACAATATTACGTTCAAGATAGAACTTCCTCCAAGCGAGGAGCATATAAGCCCGGAGTTTCACGGGCACCTGGGTTTTGTGGAGGAGCTTAATATTTCATATAACTACTTAAAGATTGCAAGACAAACGCTCGACCCGCTGGATGCCGACACGGATGACGATTCGCTCGAGGATGGAGTGGAAGTGGAAGAATTTCTCTACCCGCTCAACGGCGATCCGGATGAAGATGGTTTAAGCGATGCAGTTGAACTTAAGCAAACCAAAACTAATCCAGAGTTTCGCGACAGCGATTATGATGGTTTAAGAGACAGTGTTGAACTTGGGATGACTGGAGGCGATGTTGATCCATATACTGTTTGGGATACATATGAAAAAAATATAGATGCTGACCCGAGCACGAAAACCGACCCGCTGGATTTTGATTCAGACAATGACGGCTTAGCTGATGGATGGGCAGACGGATGGGGATACGCAGACCACAATGGGTGGGATACCCCTAAAAAGGGCTGGATGTTTGTAAACCGCTCGAACAGGCAAATAGAAAGATACGAAGGCGAAGACTTCAACAGGAATGGTAAGCTGGATGCGAATCCAAGCAATTCTTCGAGCGGAGTTGTGCTCGGCTCTGGCGACTTCATATGTCCTGCAGGCGGATTGGGAGGTTTAGGAATATGCATACGCAAACCAGTTTCAACTATTCGAGCTAACCCGCTTGACCAGCGGAATCTTGGAAACTGGACATATGAAACAGACCCGTTGAATGAAGACACAGATGGCGATGAACTCCCAGATGGGTGGGAGCAGTGGTATGGCTTCAATCCAAGAAATACGAGCGGAGTTAACGGAGCGAGCGGAGATGTAGATATAGACTCGTTGAACAATTTGGGGGAATATAAGGCGGCAACGCACCCGTTTAGAAAAGATACCGACAACGACTCGCTGAGCGACGGAGTTGAAGCAGGCACTGTAATTTTGAGAACGAGCGTCGTTAATGCAACGAATGGTTTTGCATACTGGGCGGCAGCAATTCCGAGCGATTGGATTCAGTTCAATGGATTTGAGTATGTTTACACTGGAGATGTTGCAGGAACACCGGAATTCTTCTGGAGAAGCTGGAATGACAAAAATGTTTATTCGGCAGACAATAGAAACAGAATATTGATTGAAATGTTTGAAGACGATTCGTATCTATTTCTGAATACTTCGTCTAATGAGATGTATATTTGCATGGCGCGCGGGCACGGGTGCAAGATTTTCTCAAGCGCAGGCGCCTATGGAGTTTACACTGGAAGCTTCAAAGGAAGAGAGATTTACGCCAGCAATCCACTGAAGGCAGACACAGACGGGGACGGAATAAACGACTCGGTTGAGCCAAGCTGGAATGCTGACAGCGATAATGACGGGCTTATAAATGCGCGGGATTTGGATTCAGATGGAGACTGGATTGGGGATATGAATGAAAATACAAAGAATGTAAACGACAGCATAAACTACGAGGCATTGGACACGGACGGGGACGGACTAGTTGACATGGTGGATGTTGATTCTGATGCAGATGGACTGCGGGATGGAGACGAAGAGTATGGATTATACGGAGATACTTCATGGAGGAATCCAGACAGCGATGGAGATGGGTTGCTTGATGGAGTAAGCATTGGAGTTTCTGCAGGGGATTATAGGCTTGCTTACTTTACAAACCACTCAATTTCAAGCCAGGAAAGCGGGAGCACAACTACATTTATTGGAGAACTGACGCTCGGAACGAACAACTCAAAAGTTGACAGCGACGGAGATTGGCTCTGGGACGGGTTCAACAGCACGATGTGGGATAGAGAGTGGCCAGGGGAGCTTTTGATTGAAACTGATCCGCTTAATGCAGACAGTGACGGCGACGGATTGAGCGATGGGAAAGAAGCAATGGACGGCGCTTCGTTGAGAACATGGGATATGGATGGAGTACTGCATGAAAAACTCATCTATTCCGATCCGCTAGTTTTCGACACGGATTGGGACGGGCTCAACGACTCGTACGAACGCAGGATTTTCTCGGACTTCGGTTCGAGCGACACGGATGGAGACGGATTGCTGGATAAAGTTGAAGCTGAAGGAAAAACGGACATTCTAAAAGCTGACACGGATGGAGACGGATTGCCTGACGGCTGGATTGATTTGAACGGAAATGGACGCGTAGATCCAAATGAAGGAGAGGATGCAAACAGAAATGGAGTGCTTGATTCATGGGAGATGGATCCAAGTAAAGCAGACACTGATGGAGACGGAGTTGACGACTGCCTTGAGCAGATGATTGTTATTTACAGGACGAACGCAGTGAATGATTCTTTTGCAATTGAAGGATATGATGATGCAGGCGTCTCTTCGCCTGCAGTTTGGATTGATTTAAACACTGCTGGAGAAGAAGGCGGATTGGCAAGGTTTGAGAAGATACGCCCAGATGGATACTCGCTGGCGTGGCTTGAAGGACTCCGAAGCTCTGCAGTTAAACTGAATATGACTACGAACAGCGGCTTGCCTATCTATGGAGCTCGAAAAGACCCAACAAAACCAGCGAACTACTACTATCACTACAGCTGGATTCGCAACCCATATGAGTATATATTTGTTGGGGACGACAGAGCCGTTGACCAGCTTTTCAAAAGAGATTATGGAGTCAAGCCTACACTCCATCAAACTCAAGCTTACCACTCGAGCGAGAAGTACTACTCGAGTTTAAGCGATCCACTGAAAGCAGACACGGATGGAGACGGTTTGATAGATGGAGACGAACTTTATAATGTGAGCAAATTTGATTCAAAATTCACGAGCTTGCTCAATGTTGATGGAGATGCAGTAAACAATCTTAGGGACACGGACTCAGACAATGACGGAATATTGGATGCAAAGGACCTCTGGTATGATACAAACAAATCTACTAAGTATAATGAGGAGCATCCGCCTGGAGCAGACTGGCTGCCAGCATATTCGTACGATTTTGATGGAGATGGATTGCCGAACGCTTTGGATGTTGATTCGGATGCAGACAATATTACTGACCCGAATGAAGATTTGAACAAGAACGGCTTCTTTGAGCCGAACAAGGGAGAAACGAATCCGCTAGGACAGGATTCTGATGATGATGGAATTGCAGATTCAGCTGAAATACAATGGGGCCTCGACCCGAACAATCCAGATGTAGACTATGATGGAGTGATGGATGGAAGCGAGCCTCAGTGGTCAACGGACAGCGACGGAGATGGAGAGATAAATGCTCTCGATCCTGACAGCGACGGAGACCTTCTGCTTGACGGGTACAACCTCTCTATTGAGAAGAACGGGAATTCATTCAAGTACTTTAATTCAAGAGGGATTCCGTACGAAACGGAGGGAGGCAGAGCAAAATTTGTTGGCGAGCTCTCGATTGGAACAAAGGTGCTTAATCCAGACAGCGATAATGATGGAGTATGGGACGGGTTTGACAAAGTTACGAACGTTTCGCTCAACTATCCTGGAGCAACCCAAACTCCGTCTGCTATGCGTGTAATCAAAGGAGAACTTTCCTGGAAGCTAAACCCGCTCTATTATGACTCGGACGGAGACAGACTAGAAGATGGTTATGAACTGAATTTCGAAACCAGCGGAACGCCAGTTTATGAAATGCTTACAGAAGTGGAAGATAGGCCTAGAGCAGGCTATAGGGTATATACGTTTGTTGCAGAGCGCGATGCAAATTATACTGTCAACTTTACATTAAGCACTCCTGCAATGCTCGGCTATTTTGATGATTTCGACCTCAAGATTAAGCTTATGGATGAGGACGATGCGCTTGTGAACTATACGCGCAGAATGGAGTACTATGGAGGCTCGGATGGAGCAGTCCCAGGAGGGGGAGAGTACTACGTGCAGTGCATCTATCTTCCGAACCTCAAGCCAGGAGTTTACAGACTGCACATAATCATGCCTGACTATGCGGCATCCAAACTCAGCTTCTCGCCACTCCTAGTTCGAACTGCACTGAACCCGCTCAGCACGGATACTGATGGGGACTCGCTGAGCGACTACCGAGAACTTCATGGAGTTCCATATCAGAGAGCGTATGAAGTAACTGGTTCAAATGACAGGAACACAGCGGCATTTACGAACCCGATGAAAAAGGATAGCGATGACGACGGCATAGACGACCCTACTGAAGCCGCGCTTGGATTAGACCCAACAAACCCAGATACGGATTTTGATGGAGTTTGGGATGGAAACGACTATATGCCAGTGGACCGCGTTTCGTATTCTTCTTATTATAAACAGGTCCTCCCAGTGGACCATATCCGCCCGTCAATGCTTTTCAGAGTTTGGGGAATTTCCGGGCATACCTACAAGTATGAGTGCGGACTTGTGAAGCGCGATCTTGGAAAAGAGGGAACGAAGAACAGCGATATGAGCGATGACAATATGAGAAGTGCTATAAGAGAATCCTTGAGCGGCCAGGAGGTTATGAACCTTAGAACAATGGTGGATACAGGTGGGCGCGGAACTGAAGACCCATATGTGTGGGAACGCTGGGACTTCCTTGCAAGCCAGATGATATGCGCAGTAGTGAAGTTCGAAGTTGTGTACACTCCTTCATGGGAAGTCCAGAACGTAACACTCTACAACCGCGTTCCCACTGCGCTTCCAGACGCTGCAGGCAACTACTTCTACCACATAACAAAGGAAGTAGCGATTGCACAGGGGCGAGCCAACGATTATGTATTCCAAGTGTCATTCCGCAACGACCGCTACAGCCTTGCTTCTGAAGGCAACTATGTGCTCCCAGTATTCATCTACGGCTTCTATAAAGACGAAACATTGGTTGAGGAAAAACTCGTTTATCAGAACATTGCAGTTGGCGCTCCGCTTGACAACGGGGGCTATCAGCTTACAGTAGAGCTTCCGAAAGAATACGCAAACAACTCTTCGCTCTACATGCACATCCTTCCAGTTTGGATGGAAAATAAAGATGGAGTGATGAAAAGGTATACGGTAGGCACAGGAATGGAGATTGCCGCTTTGAGAAGAGAACTTCCTGAAAATGCATATTCAGTGCTTGGACGCAAGGATGTCAACTTAACTGATATGCTAAGCAAGCTTCCTGACAATGTTGGAGCTTATGGAAGCGGAAGCCAAACTGCAGGAGGATACAGTGTTTATGTGGTGCGCACTTCAAGCCCGGCATCAATCAACGCGAACAAGATGTATTCATCACAGGGAGTAATCTTCATCGGAGAAAGCGAAGGAGAAGTAAACAGGTGGGTTGAATCTTACACTTGGCCAGGAACGTGGTATACTATAGTAAATGACGGAATGCAGGAGCTGAAAGTGTATAATCGGCAGGATGTTGTGAAGAAGAGGATTTTCCAAAGCGCTGCGCTCTCGCGCTTTGGAGATGCAATCGATCTGAACGAGAACACTGCCAACTGGAAGAGTATTACTGAAGAAAATACGATTACTGTGCGCAGTGTAGAAGATGTCAATTTGGGCTCGCTAAAATTCCAGGAGATTGAAACTAGCTACGCTGTGAAGGGAGAAGGCGATAAGACATTCGTGGAAAAAGGGTTTGCGATTTCAAAATCTGCAGCAAACGTTGTTGAAAGCATGGAAGATTCTGGGATGCTCAAAGATGCAAAATATGATAAACTAAGAGGCACTATGAGCGGAGTAAAGCTCGGGGTTACATTGGTTACAGATGGGCAGGAAGCAGTGATTGCATGGAAGGAAGGAGATGTAACAAAGGCGTCGTACTATTCGATTAAAACTGGTGCAGGCGTTATAGATGCAATATGGGGAGAAAAATCTGTTGCGAAGGTGGGCGGAAAGAGCGTGAAAGTGCTCCATGTAATTAGAATAGTGATTGGCGTTGTAGATGTCGGGTATAATATTTATCTTCTAACGCAGACTCACGACCCGTTCCTTGAGAAGTATTATTATGAGAATATTGCAATGGCAGTCACAGGCACTGTGCTTACGTTTGTTCCATATGTAAACATTGCGCAGGCCGTTTGGAGCGGGGCATATTTTGTAGTAACGCTCTTCTATACTCCAGATGAGATTTCGGCGCGGGTTTATGGTTCAATGGAAGGATGGTTCGTAACGAGTGTTGAAGCGTGGTGGACTCTGCCTTCAGTACATAGTATGGTCGCCCTGCGCGAGGCGCTCGAGCATATTAGGGAGCACGACATAGCGCGCTATACAGATATGCCGCAGGCATTCGTTGAACCCACATAGCACAAGCGGGAGGGTATGGATTTGAACAAAATATTGTTTGCATTGGTTTTGGTTGCGTTGATTTCACTAGCATTTGCGGCGCCTCCAAGCCCGCCCGCAAGGTTCGGCGGAGCCACGTTTGTAAACGGGCAGAATGCTCCTGCAAAAGTTTCAGTTGAAATTGAGGGGGTTGAAGTTGGAAGCACTGACAGCTTGTTCATAAACGGCTCTTGGAAGTATCTCGTAGAAATTGAATCCGACGATCTTGATACTCCGCAGAAAGAAGGCGGAAGTGATGGAGAAAAACTTGTTTTCAAGCTGAACGGATTTGAAGCAGGAGAAAATGTTTGGAAGGCAGGGGCAAACGAACTCGATAAGAACTTGAGCATACTGCTTGATTTTTCAATAGATGCAGTTTTTGCACCTGAAAAGGCAGTTACGGGAGATGAAGGAAGCATCAATGTGATTGTAGGCTCTAATGTAAAAGCTGAGAAAGTAAAAGTTGCGTTCTTTGACAACCAGGAAAAAGTGGCAGAACAGACTGTTGCACTCACTAATTCCAAGAATTGGGTATTTTTCAAGTGGATTCCCGAATGGGGAAATCACAAGCTTCTTGTAATGGTTGACCCCGACAATGAATATGGAGAGTTAAATGAGGAGAATAATGTTAGACTTTTTACAGCGCAGGCTGAGGAAAGGGGGCTTGCGGTTCTGCTCTTGAATATGCCGTTTGCAGGAGAGGAATTGGAGGTTCAGGCTCTTTCAAAAGGAAAACCAGTGGAAGGCGCGCTGGTTGAATACGGAGAGCAGACGGGAATTTCGGATAGCCTTGGAAAAACTACGTTTATTGCAGTAAAAGGAGCTAACTCAATGTTTGTCAGCAAGGAGGGTTATGCGTCTGATGTTATTTCTGTTGCAATTGCAGAGAAAACCGCAGGTGCACCCCCAGTAATTCCAGGGCAGAATGCTTCAAATGCCAGCATTCGTTCGGGAAATTATTCGAATGGTTCAGCGAATTTTGGAATAAATGGAACGAATGAAACAAATGGGGGAGTTGAGCGCGAAGAAAGTGAAAAGGAGGACAACGTTGTATGGATTGGACTTGTGGGGCTGGCAGCTGCGCTTGGAATTGGAGTAGGTGGGGTAGTTTTGCTTTTCCTGATTCTGCTTCTTATTGTGCTTACTTACTTTATGATGAAGAAAAGAAAAGCGAGTTAGAGAAGAAGGAGAGAACGCTTAGCCGCGTCTACTGCATCTTTTCCGAAGATGATTATTACTGGTTCTTTGCCTATATCTCCAAGATGGAAAATGGCGTCAAGGGACGCTCCGTTTGCTTTCTTCATCGCATTGGCAGCTTTGCTGCCAAATTTTGAAGCGAGGTGTCGCTTCAATGCTTCGCTTACTCCTCTCTGCACGCTTGAGCCTTCTTTTTCCTTAATTTCTTTTGGCTCAGAAGCTCGCGAATAGCTTTCAATCTTCCAGCCAAGTTTTTCGCATTTTTCAACAAGCTCGCTGGAATAGCGGATGTTTAGAGCGGCGCGTTTTTCTTTATCAAACTCCATCATGCGCAGAATTGAGCGTGCGATGTGCGAGGAAGTTCCAAAGCAAACAATTCCAAGGGAGCGCGCGGTTCCTTCTGCGTTTCGTATTCTGCCGACAACTGCAGCAACTTCTGCTGGAGAACGCGCGTTTGGAAGCGCGTAGCCGATGTTTGTTCCTATTTCTGGAATGAGTGGAGCAAACCCTTTGCTAGATTCGAGAAGCGCGAGCGCCTCGCGAACGTTTGAGATGATTTTCTGCTTCTCGGTGCTGCTGAGCGCTTCGGGGCTCACGAGCTCTATTCCTTTTCCAAGCTTGAATGAGTTTGCAATTGCAGAATCGATGAACTCTTCTGCCTCTTCAACTGCGCGCGGGAGCGACTGGAGAAGCGCGAGATTGCTCGCAATTGCTGTTGAGAAGCAGCATCCGCCTCCATGAGTGTGAGTTTGCGCTCGTTGTTTTTTGAAAAGAGAAAAAGAGCCGTTGAAAAGAAGAACATCTACGACTTCGTCTCCTTCGCGAATTCCTTTGATGAGCGCAGATTCTGCACCCATTGAAACTAGTTTCTTGGATGCTGTTTTCGCTTCGTCAACGCTTGAAACTTTCACCCCTGTCAACTGCTCTGCTTCGCGCGCATTTGGAGTAATTAGAGAAACGAGCGGAAGAAGCTCGCGGAGCGCGCTTACTGCTTCTGCACTTGCAAGTTCTTTTTCATCTGCCTGCGCAGAGCTGACCGGGTCTAGAACTATGTTTTTGAGCTTGTGCTTTTTCAAAATGCGCGCGAGCGCTCGCGTGTTTTCAGCTGAGCCGAGAAGGCCGATTTTCACTGCATCTACGCGCACGTCTTCGAGAACTGCGTTCAACTGCGCCTCGAGCTGTGCTTTCGGAACTGGAAAAACTGAGTGGGTTGCGCGCGTGTTCTGCGAGGTAATTGCAGAAATTGTTGGAAGAGGATGCACGCCGAGAACGCTCGCTGTGCGTATGTCTGCACCTACTCCAGCGCCTCCGTCAGGGTCGCTTGCTGAAATGATGAGCAAATTCATGAAATTACCTCGTAAACGCAAGAATTGGCATTTTTACAAAACCAAAACCGAGAAAGATTATTATAGTGCCGATTTTATATATTAGTGGTGGGAGCATGGCGGAAATAAAACTTGACGGAAGAGTGAGAATAATTTGGCTGCTGCCCGAGATACTTACCATTGCAGTAATTTGGATAATAGGAATTTCGCTTATTTTTCTTGTCTCTTATGAGGTGGGTTTGGGAATTAGTAAACTTTCTGCGCTTTATATATTGGTAGGGCTTACGGTTGTTTTTGGATTGCCTGCATTCGCTATGGTAGAACTCAGGTACCGCGCATTTAAGTATGAACTGAAGGCAAACGAAGTAGTGATACGCTGGGGAGTAATAAACAGAAACCGCACGGTTGTTCCTTATGAAAAAATTCAGAACGTGCGCGCAGTTCGCTTTCTTGCAGAGCGCGTGCTCGGAATTGCGCGCGTAATGATTGAAACAGCTGGCGGCATAGAGCAAGGCATGTCAGAAGTAACCATACCTGGAATTGCAAGAAGCCGAGCATTTGTAGAAGAATTGATGGAGCGCTCGAATACCGCAAAAAAAGAGGGAAAACTCGATATAGAAAACGTAGACTGGAGCGGAGAAGGCGACACACGCGAAATAATGCTTAGCCAACTGCATGAGACGAAAGCAGTACTTGAAGAGATTAGACGAATACGCACGCTTCTTGAGAAAGAAAAGATAGAAAGAGAAAAAAACAAGAAAATTAAGTAAGAAAGAGGATTGATTTAATGGTTGCTTTTGGAGTTCCTTTTGAGGGAAATAAAAAACTAATGGAAGTGGTAAAGAAGATAAATGAGAATAAAGAACTGCAAACGTACTGGAAGTGCTCCAACGTGATGGCGCTGGATAGAATGGGCTACTCAGACCACGGGCCCATGCACATCAAGATTGCTGCGAACAACGCACTTGAACTTCTTAGATTGCTCATAAAGAAAGGAGTGATTCCGAGTGTTGTTAAAAACTACAAGCTCACGAACGAAGACGCCGAAGTCATTGTAGTTCTTGCAGTCGCATTCCATGACATCGGACATGTTGTAGATAGAGCGTCTCATGAAGCATTTTCCATTCCAATTGCATTTAACATGCTGGATAAGATGGTTGATGAAATTGAAAGTGTTAAAGCCAACAAACCGATTATAATCTCGGAAGTTTTGCATGCAATTATTGCGCACCAGAAGCACGCAATACCTCGAACGATTGAAGCAGGTGTTGTTAGAATTGCGGACGCGCTTGACATGGCAGAAGGAAGAGCGAGAATTCCGTTTTCCATAGGAACAGTTAACATTCACTCGGTTTCCGCGCTTGCAATTGAGCATGTTGAGATTACGGAGGGGGGAAAAAATGCAAAGCCTATTTCCGTAAAAGTGAAGCTCGCAAACTCCGCAGGCATCTTCCAGATTGACGAGCTTTTGAAAAAGAAAATCAAGGGCTCTGGACTCGAGAAATATATACAGATAGATGTTGAAATTGCCGGAGAAGAAAAAAAGATAGTGAAGAAAGTTACGCTGGAGCTTTAGGCGATGGTATGAAAAGAGTTCGAACAAACGCATGCTGGGGATTTTTCTCGACTCTTTCAAATCCTACGCGCGTAGCGATTTTGGTGCTTCTTGAGGAGAAGCCCAGAAACGTTGGCGAGCTCGCCCGGGAGCTGAAGCAGGAGCAGAGCATGGTTTCGCATAATCTAAGCCCGCTTGTTCGGTGCAGATTCGTATTCGTGAAGAAGCACGGAAAAGAAAGAATTTATTCACTGAACAAAAAGACGATGGCTCCTCTTTTCAAGATAATCTACAAGCACATGGGCTCCAATTGCCCTGGGCGCAGTGTATGCACATGCCCATTGCAATAAGTATATAAGAATTTGGAGGCAAATGAGGTATGCTTGTTTGCATTCTGCGTTATTTTGAGGTGTTTGAATGGCTGAAGAAAAAGGTATTTTGCTTGCTCTGCTGACCGCTTTTGTCAGCGGATTCTCTGTGTTCGTGAACTCGTTTGGAGTTCAAGGAATGGATCCGTTTGTTTACACTACGCTGAAGAATGCAGCAGTTGCACTCTTCATAATTTCAGGCATTTATCTGCTGAAACAGCGCGAGACGCTCGCTAAGCTCACGAAGAAGGAGTGGATTCAGCTTGCGATAATCGGAGTTATTGGAGGAAGCGTTCCTTTTCTGCTGTTCTTCCTAGGCTTGAAGATGAGCGGTGCAGTAACCTCTTCATTCATTTACAGACTTCTCTTCGTGTTCGCAGGCGTGTTTGCGTGGATTGGTTTGAAGGAAAGAGTAAGCCGAAGCGCGCTTATTGGAGCGGGAATTGCAATTCTTGGAAATGCGCTTCTTGTTGTTCCCTACGGCTTTAAGTTTGGAGCCGGCGAGGCGCTCGTACTCGGAGCAACTGTTCTTTGGGCTGCAGAATATGTGATTTCAAAGAAAGTGCTCACGAGCATTCCTTCGAGTGCAGTTGCTTTTGGAAGGATGTTCTTTGGAAGCTTGGTGTTGATTGCGTTTCTTGCGTTTACTGGAGGGATTGGGGCGATTGCAACGCTCGGAACGGATTCGTGGATGTGGGTTGGAATTTCGAGCGCGCTCTTGACTGCTTTCGTGCTCTGCTGGTACACGAGCTTGAAGCACACTTCAGTAACGAATGCGACTGCGATTTTGGCGCTCGGAGGCCCGATAACTACGCTTCTTTCGTACGTGTTCCTTGCAAAAGGCGTTGCTCTTGCTGATGCTGTTGGCTTGATGCTTTTGGTAATTGGCGTGGTTGCAGTTGTCGGTTTTGGAACATTTGCAAGAAGCGCGAGCTACGCGAGAAAGCAAATCACAATAGGCTGATTGCTTGAACTCTCTTGAACTCGCAGCGCGCTATTCGTTCATGCCGAATAAGCTGCGCTTCTGCGGGCCAAAGGAAGCGAATTCTATTTTTTTAAGTTTTATTAGCAAGCCGAGCAGAGCCAAAGAAGCCGAACTAAAGAAGGCGCTCTCCAAGTTCGAAGCCCTTTTTCCGTATTTGAAGGCAATAGCGAAGGCGAACAACAAACAACCGTTTGACGAGGAGGTAATACGCGCGTATTGGTTGGGCAATGAGCTTCTTGAGAATGTTGGAAGAAAGGAGTTAGCGCGCGTAATTCGAGAGGATTTCGCGAAGCCCCATCTGCTTCCTAAGAAGATTGCCGAGGCGCTCGCAGACTCGGTTCCAGAAGGGGCGAACGCACACCACAGCTTTCACGTTCTTCATTTGCAGACAATTACGGGCGTGATTGAGGCGAATTTGCAGAATGCGGATAATTGCAGGATAAGCGTTGGAAGAGTAAAGGAAGTAAATGAAGAGGAGGAGAAAGCAGTTGTTTCCTACAAGCCAATTGAAATTTCGCGCGGAGCCTATGTGTTCGGCAAGGAGAAGGAGAAGAAAGTTTCAACCGAGATTTTGCGCAAGGTTAAGCAGGGAGACTTGATAACGATTCACTGGAATTTGGCAGTTCAGAAAGTTGACGAAGAAGAAGCGCGCGCGCTTGAAAAATATACGCTGGAGAATATGCGCGCAGTTAAGCCAAGAGTTATGCATTAGCCATAGCAAACCGGCAAGTAAGCCGACAATTTAAACAGTATGCTACGCCGCGGGTTTGCTATGTAGCGGTTGAGCGACTTTGCGAGACCGATATAACTTCTTCCATTCTTTAAGCGATAATTTTGCTTTTTCTTCTGGAATTATGGAAACCGCTATTCCCATTTGAACTAGAACGAAGTCTCCTTTTTTGGGCGCGGAAGCGAGTGCGTACTCTACTTCGAGCCTCTCGCCCATTCTGTCTATGAGAAGCTTCTTGGCGCGCGCGTCAACTTTGAGAACCTTTGAAGGAATTGCAAGGCACATAAAGAGATATGCGCAGGAATTCAATTTAAGCTTGCTGTTAAATTTGGCAGTTAAAACAGCCTCTTTTCTCCTTCTAGCTTCTGAATTTTCGTTATGTCCTGCGAAACCTCAAGGCAGCCCAAGTATCCGCCGGCTTCATCGCGAACAGCAAAGTAGCGTATGTAGATTTTCTTTTCTTTCAAATCAATCCAGAATTCGGCTTCGTTGAGCTTGCCGCTTTTGAACCCGCTTAGAATTGCATTTACTTTGTCCAGACTTTTTGGAGGATGACATTGCTGAACCTTTCTTCCGATTACGACGGGAGAACGCGGAAAAATGTCGCGCTTCTCGCCCTTGTTGAAGTAGC
>JBDROI010000016.1:0-4957 GCA_043810245.1 Microcaldota archaeon | reverse complement strand
ATCGCTCGCGAGCAAAAAAACAAAGACGCTGAGTGCAAGTTATGGAGAAGGACTTGAAGAAGCTAACGCGAGCTGGCTCGCGCAGAAGCGAGTTGCTGTTGATGTGCGCGGGATAAGCTATAGCGTAGGCTTTGGCGAAGAGCTGAAGCTTCTAAAAAGCTGGAATGTTCACGGAGTAAAGGATGACGAAGAAAGGGAGTATAAAACGCGCGTAGGCGTAATTGCAGGCGCGTTTGAAAAGTGGAAGGGGCTTATGTTTAGAACCAAGGAGCTCGAAGAACTTGAGAACGCGCTTGGCGAACTGCACGCGTACCAAAAAAGCGAAGACAGTTTTGTTGACAAGCATTCAAATCTTGAGCGCAGGGTTTCAAAGGAGCAGGAGCAGTTCGAGAGCGAAGTAATTCCAATGCTCAAGGAGCCGTGCAATCTTGATGAACTTGCAAGAATGTTTAACACGAGCAAATCGAACATTCGAAAGCATCTTCAGCTCATGGAAGCTGAAGGAAAGATAAAGAGGACAGTAAGAAGAGGGAGAGTTGGAAGACCGCGGGTTATTTATTATCTTTCTCAGGAAATATAGAAAAGAAGCAGGAAATGACTGCAAGGTGTGGGAGTATGAGCTACTATATACGAGCAAAAACGATACCCGAAGCCTGGGAAAAAATATTGAGGGTAGTCTGGAATAAAGGAGAGACTCGAACTAAAGACGAATGGGGAAGCGATACTAGAGAGGTGCTTAATTTAGTTGTGAATGTTTCCGAGCCTACTGCAAAGACGCGCATCCCAGAAGGGTACCCATGGAACAGCGAAAAGCTTGAAGAATACGCGCGCACAGAATTTTTGAGCGCAGACAACCGAGGCTTTGTTTATACGTACGGACAAAGACTGCACAACTACGACGGATTGAATCAGATTGAAGAAGTAATTTCACGCTTAAAAGCCGCGCCAAATACTAGGAGAGCAGTTGCAACAAGCTGGAAGCCCAGCGAAGACTCCAAAAACGAAGAGGTTCCGTGCTTAGTTTTGTGGGACTGGAAAATCAGGGATGGGAAACTCCACCAGACTACATGCATTCGCTCAAACGACATGTATGGGGCATGGCCTGCGAATGCGTTCGGCTTGACGAGGCTGCTTGAGCATGTTGCGCGCGAAGTCGGAGTTGAGCCGGGAAGCATAACCACGCACTCAATTTCTGCGCATGTTTATTCGCGCGACTTTGACATGGTGAAGAAGATTTTAGGAGTGAAGGAGTAGGAGAGCTGAGATGACCACTATGCCACTTGATTATGTTGAAAAAATAAGAAGAATTGCCGGAAGCGCGCAAGCGAAAGGAAATGATAAAGAGGTAGAGCGCGCTGGCAAAGAGGAGGAAAAGAGAGTAAAGAGAATAACTGAAAAAAGAAATCCGCGCTTTATTCCAGATCCGAGAGGCTTTTTCGTAATATTCATAGATGAAAATAAAATCGTTGCAGAGCATTACTGCGAGCGCTATCAGGAGAAGAAGTTTGCGAGCGGAAAAATGGATTGCGTGTTTGAAGGAAATTCTGCTGAAAATCTCTGCCATACGATAATTCAGAGCGATTTGGTTACTTCGCTTGAGCACGCGGCATATTTGGGAAGAGAATTGATGAAAGCGGAGTATGCTCTGAAAAACAAGGAAAAGTACGCGCAGGAGTAAATCGCAGAAGAGGGTTAGGATTTAATAGATTTGCGTTTATCTATTTAGCATTCCAGGAGTAGAGGTGGTAAGATGGGTGAAAGCAGTAAAGCAGTTTTAGGAATTGCACGTGTGCTTGTTTCAATAGCAGTAGCTGCACTCATGGGGTATATGTTCATGAATTTGAGGGCAGGAACAGAAGAATGGACAGCTTTTCTGGTAGGAGTAATTACGTTTGTAATATTCTATGTACTGCTTTCAAAGATGGCGTCCAGGGGAGAAAGCTGAAGAGGGTTAGTTTCCGTTTTCTTCCATCTCGCTTAGCATCCTAGTTGCTTTTTCTTTTAATTTTTCATCAAGTAGAGTCACGACTGCGCCTTCGTTTGGCTGGCCGTAAACTACTACGGCGCCGAGAGGTGCATCGCGGAAAAAGAGAAGCGCCGCCAAATCTTCTTCGCCCTCAATGCGTATCTTTCCTTTGCCGCTTGCAAGCGAAGAGGAGACAGCTGAAACGAGCTCGGAAGTAATGGAACCTGCTGGATTTTTCACTACAATTTCTCCGCCGATTTTGTAGGAGAGAAGAATTTGCGCTGTTTCTTCGTCAACAGGCTGGCGCATATTCAGAAGATCGTAAACAATTATGTCAGGTTTTATTTTGTTTTTTATTAGAGAAACCGCGCACGTATCGCCGACTGCAATGAGCATGCGTGGCTTTGCGGATAAGAAGGAAGCCAGCTCGTTTGATTTCATCACTTTACCAAACGGAGACTTGAGCTCAGCGCGAAGCTGTTCAGTAAGCATTTTCATGAGAGTAGTTAAGCTGGAAACTAATTTATGCTTATTCTCTGCTTTGCTAGCTTAAGAATTCAGACATAGAGGTTTGGCGCCGTTCGCGCGCCTTGTTTCGTATTGGAGTCAGAGGGGATTTTCGCGCAGTAGATTGCGGGGGAGGAGTACGTTTCTTTGCCAGTAAGCCTACTTCACTCTTTTTGCTGAAGGAACGCTGGAATCGTTCTACTATGCGCTTCATCTTTTCTTCGCGCTTTCGCGAAACCCAGTAATAAGCTTCGTCGCGCGTGTTGCTCGTTATTAGGACAACTACTTCTCCTGCTTTTGCGCGCCCTGCTCTGCCGCGCCTCTGAATTGTACGTATTTCACTTGGGATTGGTTCGTAGAAGATTACGGTGTCAACTGAAGGTATGTCGAGACCTTCTTCCCCAATTGACGAGGCCACAAGAACGTTGAACTCGCTGTTTCTGAACGCTTCTATGGTTTCCTTCTGCTGTTTCTGCGAGACTCCCTCGCGCTTGCCAATGAAGGCAACTGCATGCATGCCCGAAATTTTGTTGATTTCTGAAACGATTTTTGATATTTGGTCGCGGTATTGAACAAAAACAATGAATGTGTTTTTCTCGCGCGCCTTAAGCACTTCGCAGAGCTTTGCAAGCTTTGGGTGCTCCATATTGAGCTTCTGCGCATCTGCAAGCAAATGAATCATCATAGGGTTGTTGAGAATTCCGAGAACTGCTTTGCTTTTGTCCTCGCGTTCGCCCAAGCGCTTGAAGAATGTTAGGAAGGTGTGCATTCCTTGAGTTTCAAGAAGCTCGTGCGCATGAACCAAATTGAAGAGCGCTGCGTGGTGCGAGATTGCCTTGAATTTTATCTGCGGATTTCGCGCGCTTAGGATGCGCGCTCTCATTTCCATAAGCGCGCGTTTTGGAATCATTTTGGGGTTTCCCCAAATAAAACCGAGTTCCTTAAGCGGGCGCATATGCTCTGAAATGAGCTCTTCAAGGCGCGTTTTCAGAATGACAAACTCGAGCGGAAGCTCCACTTTAATCCAGGAAACATCCATCGGCATGGTGTATTTTGCCACATCTTCATCTAGTTCGGCTCTAAGTTCAATGTTTTGGATTCCGAGGGATTCGACTACATCCTTGATTTTCTTCTGCGAGCTTCCGGGAGATGCAGTTAAACCTAAAATGAGTAGTTTGCTCGCCAAACATTTTTCTGCAACATAGTTGTACGCGTATTTCCCTACGGTACGGTGTACTTCGTCGAAGATTGCAAGTTTGAAATTTTCCATTGAGGCGCGCTCCTTCTTGAGGTCGTTCTGAACAGTCTGAGGAGTTGCTGCAATTATTTTTGCTCGCCCCCACAGTGCCTTGCGCCCGCTTGCTTTTGTTTCCCCGGTGAGAACGACTATTTCGTCTTCAGGAATTGAAAGAAACTCTCTCAAGCGCTTTCCATGCTGCTCAGCGAGCGGCTTTGTTGGAGCAAGAAAAAGAACTCGCCCGCCTTTTGCAAGAATTGATGCGATGATGAGAACTGCGACTACTGTTTTTCCCAAGCCGGTTGGAAGTATTACGAGCGTGTTTCCTTTCTCGAGCGCGCTCTGCGCAATTGCGTGCTGGTACTCTCGGAAAGAGAGCTTTTCTTTGTGAAGCGGAAGAGAAGTTAAATCGAGTGCCATGCGTGAGTTTGGGGTGCGCATCTAATTATTCTTTTCGTGAAATTAATGTAATGCGTTTCGCTAGGTATTTGGTTGGATGAACGCCTTTCCGACCAAAAGATATTTAAAACAGGTCAAACTAAGGTTTTGCAGTGATTAAAATTTGGTGAATTGATGTCCGAACTACCCCTTGCGCCCATTGAAAGACTCATTAGAAAAGCGGGAGCAGACCGAGTTAGCGAAGACGCATCCATGGCGCTTGGCAGCATTCTTGAAGATGTTGGAACGGAGATAGCAACGAAAGCGGTGAAGCTTGCCAAGCATGCGGGAAGAAAGACGGTTACTGCCGAGGATATAAGGCTGGCGAGATAGTGAATGCAAAAGAGGTTCCGATAGAGTTAAAGAAAGCGTGGAATTCTACTTCTGAAATATTGCTTGGAAAAGAAGTTGGGGAAATTTCTAAGTATGGGGACTATTTGAAGGAGTACACGGGCAAACTTGTTGAACGAAGCTCAACCATTTCTGGGAAGGATGTGAGTATATCCTCTAGTTTTGTATGTAAAGAAGCTAAAATTGTGGATAATGAAGAGCTAAAAGAGTATGAAAAACGGACTGCGAAGATGAAGCTGAATATGAATGAGGTAAAAGATTTAGATTCTATTTTAGATGCGCTTGAAGAGCGTTTTTATTATACAGGAAATGCAGTTTTAGGAAACTCATTCAATGTGAATAAATCTGATAAATGTATAGATGCAAGTTATGTTTATAACTCAAAAATGATTTACATAAGCAAATATGTTGCATATTCCACGCTTGTGCGCGAGTGCGATTATGTATTTGGTTCCAAC
>JBDROI010000015.1:0-6736 GCA_043810245.1 Microcaldota archaeon | reverse complement strand
CCTTTGTTCTGCTGCTTTGTGGCGGTTGCCTGATTGTGCTAATCTGTTTCATTTTTATCCTCCTTTTTGTTCAAGCAATAATCCAGTTTATATAAAGAAAATAGTTGCAGAGCCGCAAGACCCAAATAGAGCAACCAGCTCATGATATACGCAAGATAGTTTGCTCCGGCTGAGTAGAATTTGCCGAAAAGAGCGTCTGGGCAGGTTGAAAACTCTTCGGCTTTATCTGCTTGCTTAAGGGCAGCGTTTAATGTTGTGAATTTTGTAGCAGCAGGCAGTCTTGACTCTTTGATAGATGAACTCAGGCTTAGCAAAGTTTTTTCGTTTGAGAGAAGATTGAATGTTCGTTCGTTTACTTCTATCTTGAAAACTTTTGTGTTTGGTTCAAATGATGCGCTCAGCTCCTCGCGAGAGATTGGGCATCGTTTTTTGTCCAAATTGAGAATCAGTTTTTTCTGGGCGCCTCTTGATGTGTTGAAGCACTCTAGAATATTCTTGCGGACTGCGCTGCTTAAGGTATAGTTTGGAATGGTAATTACGCAGAAAAGTATGGCAACGTTGCAAGCAAAGCTCCTGACAAAAGGAGGTTTGGAATCCAGTGGAAAACGAAGATAGTTGTGAATGGCCAATCCAGTTTGTTCCCAGAATTTGTTTAGGAATGGGTGCGCTTCGCGGTAGGGAACTGAAGCAGGCTTTCTAGGAAGCTTGGGAAGGACGCCCGGTTTTTGCAGGAGCTGCGAGTTCGCTACTGTCATTCATTCACACCTTTTTTTGAAAGTTCTTCAATCACGTGGTTTAAGGATGAAATTACGGCTGGGTTTCTTTCCCAAATCAGGCATTTGATGAGGCCGCTGACTACGGCAGACAAGTCTGAAGAGGAAGTGTGCCTTAAAAAGTGGTAGATGCACTTCTCGCGCAGTTCGCTGTTTTCAATTTTAGGCATCTGCTCTAGAACAAGAGCGTATCCGAATTCTGCAAGCGCATTGTCTGCCTCAGCTGAATAATCGCTATTGCCTAGAAGCTGAATCAACTTTGGCAGTTGATCTACTGCATTTAGTTTGGGAAAGGCAGAAATTGCAGCTTTAGTGATATCTGTGCTTGCCCCCTTGCCTTTGTTTGTCTCCTGCTCGAACAGTTCAATTATTTTTGGAAGAGCTTCTCCGGCTCCTATTTGGGCAATAGCGCGTATTGCCTTGTGGCACGTAGCTTCGTTAGGTGAAGAAAGAAATCCCATCAGCACTGGAACTGCTTCTTTTACTTTGTTTTCGCCCAATGTATAGATTAGGCCGTATTGCTCTCTCTCCTCTGTGAATATGGAGTGGTTTGGGTTGTTTTTATAGAATTTGATTCTTGCAGTTACCTGCGTAAGCTTATCAAGCAGAATTTGCGCTGATTTTTTTGTTTTGATTTGCGCAACTGCAGATAGGGCGGCGTCCTTTAGATCGCTGTCGTTTGAGGAAGCAAGAGCTTCGATTTCTGAAAATGCTTCTGTTGCTCTGAAGTTGCCCAATGCGAGCACTAATCCCTGCTTCTCATTTCTGTTTTTTGTAGTTTTCAGCCTTGAAACCAACTTTGGAATCAAATTGTATGATTCGAGCTCCAAAAGCGCGTCTGCGGCAGTTTTGCGAATGTGTGCATCTGGATCTGAAAGGCACTTTGCTATTTCCGGAGCAGACTGCTTTGCATTAAGCGCTTTAAGCGCAAGAAGGATTCCGTGTTTTGCAGTGTATGAACTTACCAGCGGAAGTTTTCTTTCAAGCTTGGGAATGCACTCAATTGCGTGAAGCTTGCCGAGAGCAAAGGCTGCTTTCCTGCTTATTTCATACTCGCCCAAAAGGAGGAAGTTTATTAGAAGCGAAATTGTTTTTTCATCGTTTGCGCTTGCTTTCACAAGCGCATTGATTCCTTCCTCAATGCAGTAGCACTTTTGTTTTGAAAGCTCTTTGCGGATATAGGTTGCACCGCGCTTTGAGTCTAGAGAAATCATGGCGTCAAAGAGATCATTGATTAAGGGGGATGACGTAAGCCGGAGAAGCTTGCCTAGAGTGGGAACTGCTTCTTTTAGATGCAATTTAACTACTGCCTCGAGCGAGAGGGCGTATAGGGAAGTGTGGAGTTTTATTTGCTTTCTAAGCTCTTTTGCTTCGGGGGAGTAGTCAAGATCTGCAAGACTGCCCCCTTTGCGGATTTGCTCGGAGTGAAGAGACCATAGCTTATTTTGGGCTCTGCAAAGCATGACTACTTCGCTTACTAGGAAATTCAGAAGCTGTAGAGACGCTTCTACTGCATTGAGGTCTATGATTTTTCTCAGCGCGTCTTCTTTGGGTGCGCGCGAAGTTGGCTCCAGCTGTTTAAGCGCTTTTTTAATTTCTCTTTTTCTTTCTTGAGGAGTAAGCCTGAGGCAGGGCTCAGTAAGCGGAGAAATTTCCTTCAGTTTTTTTGAAGGTATGCTTTCGTCCTTGTTTATAGTTGAAGCTAGGCGGATTGTTGAAGGAACGCGTTTGAGTGTTTGTATGTTTGCCATTTTTTCACCTAAACTCTCCCGAGGAAATTGAAGTAAATTCTGCTGAGCACGCTCAGAAGATCGCGGATTGAGCCGATCTCCACGTGGTATTTGTCATACATTGCATCGAATGCCGGCTCGTATTTTTCTGCCCCTCTTTCCAGCACGTTGATTGCAAAAGCTGTGATTCCTCTGCTCCATGCTTCGCCGAATGCCGCGCGGACGTCGGCCCACACGTGGGTATGAATGCCACGCCCCAAAGCGTTTGGCATGCCGTCGGTTACGAGAATAATGATTTTTCTCTTTGCAGGGTATTCGGAGGCGCGCCTAACCAAGTGCCTTAGTGCTGGGCCAGTTGGGGTGCAGCCCCCTGCCATGAGCTCCGTATTGAAGTGAGGGTCGTCTGGCTCTTTTGCTACATAGAAATTGAGATTGCCGTTCCAACCTTCATCGTAGGCATAGATTCCGCATTTATCCCCGATTTCTGTCAATGCTTCCGTGAAAACGGTGCAGACGTCGTTTTCCACGCTGATGACCTTTCCGGAAGTTGAGCCGCTTACGTCAAAAAGAAGGAAAACTACAACATCACGCTTTGGAACTCTTTTCTTTGTGCTCCAGAAGCGCGAATCGCCTGGTTTGCCTGTTTGAATGTCGAGCGCATATTGCGTGTATCTGCGGATGTCAAGTGTTTCTCCGTAATACTGTTTTGAAACGCGCTTTACGGTAGGGCGCTGGAGGCGCCTGAAAACTTCGCGAACTGCAATGATAACATCCCTAAGCTTCTCCGCTCGTTTGGATTTTGTTGGAGAAAGCCTCTGCTCAATTACCTCTCCTACTTCGCTGAATTTTCTGTTCTCTGGATTCCATTCCTGGGCAACAAATTTTCTTTTTGCTTCTGGAGCTGAATCCTCGTCTGATCTCTGCTTGTAGGGCTTCTTCTTGTTTGAACCGGTGAACTTGAATTTAGGCGCTCCGTTGCCGAGCTTGTCTTCTTTTTCTTTCTTATCACCTTCCCCGCTTGCCTCTTTGCTGTCTTTTCCCTTTTCTTTCTTTCCTTTTCCGCCTCCATCTGCTTCTTCAGAATCGTCGCCTTTCTCCCCTTCTTTCCCTTCTCCTTGTTTTCCTTTTCCCTTTCCTTTCTGCGGTTTCTGCTCTTCATCGCTCGGGTCAAAGAACACCGTGTTCTCATCAGGGTGGTCGTGCATGTGCGTAAAAGTTCTTGGAAGCGTTGACGGATTTGGAAGGTCTTTGAACATTTTCTTCAGCTGAACGTAGACTTTAATGGTTGCATTGAGAGAATCGGTTGCGTCAGTTGTTTTAGTTTGAAGGCTCTTTGAAATTTGGTAGAGGGGCATTACTATTGCTTCTAGTTCCGAGCTCATCGGTTGGCGGGTTTTTCCGCAGACTGTGAGCTGAAGGAAGGCTTCAATTACATCTTGGAGAGGGTTGTTAATGAACGGCGGTCTTCGCTTCAAGTCTGCTTCAAGATTTGGCTTTCTTCTTACTGCAAAACCTGGATAATCTTGGTCTCCTCTCCAGTCAATCCTTCCATCTTCAATTACATTCCATAAATATTTTCCAAATTCCGCGTTTTTTCCAAAAAGTTTTAGGAACAACTCCCTAAATGAATCAAATTCGATTGTGTCTTTGTGCTCTTTTCCTTTTAGCAAGCCGAAAATGCTTTCAACTAGAATTTTGCTCTGCCCGGTTCCTTCTGGTTTTAGCTTCAGGTTTTTCAGTGCTTCTATGTCTTCGGGCTTTAGGCTCAATGGACTTGCGTCTATTTTTGAAACATTTATTTTATCTGATTCGTAGCGCGGATGAAAAGCTTCGTGGCCAGCAGTACAAATAAATGCGTTTTTGTTTTGTTCGCGCTCTGGAAAGGCGTCTTCTTTTGGTTGGAGGTATATTTCTCCGTTGTAAACATGCGGAACGCGCGGCGCTCCCGGCACGTTGTCGTAGGTTTCAACCTTTCGTATTGTTCCCCCAGTAGTCATATTTACGTATGTGAAAAGCATTGGTTGAACTTCAATGAAATTGATTTCACGCAGTTCGATAGTCTGCTTAAGTACGTCTATGCTTACACTTGATGCTCCTGAGAAATAGTCAACGATTGCAAATGGATCTCCTTTTCGGATGTATGATTCAGCATATTCAACTCCTTTCTCCACCCATGGACCAAATTCCGCCCCGGGGTCTTCTTTGAGCTTGCTTACAACTTTGTCCAAATAAACGTAAAGAATGTGAGTCGTTGAGTTTGTGTTCGCAAGGTCTGCAATTATTCCTTCCTTTCTCAGCTTTGCTTCGATTTTCTCAAAGCCAGGAAGCATGGTTTCTACAATAAGAAGAATGGGGTTGGTTAAGTGCGCTCTGTCAACGCCCGCCGATATGAGCTCCGCAGCGCCGCCAAAAATTTGGTTTAAGAATACGAACTCCAGACCTTTTGTAGCTGAGTTGTCTCCTTTCTTTATATTTTTTTCAAAGTAGCCTTGAAGATAACCGACGCTGTCTGTATAGTTGGAAATAAACGCTGGATCTATATCTTTTTTAAGAAGAAGCTCTGCATTTGATGCGCAGTTTGTGGAAACTTTCTGCGCTGCTTTTGAACTGCTTTCGTTTAATCTGCAGAGCTCTGTGAATAGCTCATTGGTTTTTGCACCGAACTTTTTATAGAGCTCATCATAATTTTTCTCCACTTCTTTTCCAAAGGCTTTTTCTATTCGAGCAGATGAGATGCCGGCACGCCTAGTGGAAATGGAGTCGCTTTCTCCCCCGCCCTGTGGGGGCTTGTTCCGACCGAACAGCGCCATGTTTATAGCCCCCTGTTTTAAGACTTCCAATCTGGCTCAACGCCCCATTCTTTTGCACTGCCAACGTCTCTTGCTTTTTGAACAATGGCCTCCTGCTTTGATTTTTCATCGCTGAGCGTGTTTGCAAGCGCAACTTCTATGGCGCGCACAGGAGGTATTCCTTCGTAGATGAGAGAGAGTGCAAAGTTCTTTATACGCAGACACGCTTCTTCCAAGAAAGTGCCGGGCATTCCGCGTTCGTGGTCTGCAATTCCGCCTCTAATTTCTTCTACAATTTTTTCAACAAGATAGCTGATTCGAGCTTTGAGCTTATGCGTTGCCTCGTCATCCTTTGCCAGTGCAATTTTTCGCTCGTCTGCTTCTTTTTCTTTTGCTTTTGCCTTGTTCATAATTTCGTTTTCAACGTCTTCTATAGGCCTATAGATGTTGTTTGATGCATCGTATACGTACTTCACTCCGAATTTGATTGCGCTGATTGCATTTGCAAATTCGCCTTTTGGGTGGTCAATGTAGATTGAAACGAATCTTAGCGCTGTGCTTGGCTTGAGCGCCTTGCTCGGGTCCTGGTATTTCTTTCCTGGGTTGTATGAACCAGTGAGCATGAAATTGGGGTCTGCGGTAAAGCACTGCCCAGTGTCTCTTATTTCAAAAAGCCTTCTGTCGTCGGCTATGGGGTGGATTGAAACAAGAACGTCGTTTGGCACTTCGTAAACTTCGTCAAGGTAGACTAAAGCTCCAGTAATGCCTCCTAGAACCAGCGCTCCTGCAATGAATTGAATTTCCATTCCGCCATTGCTCAGCGGAGCAGGAGTTCCCTGAAGATGTGCAATGCTCGTATCTTCACTGCACGGAACCGTAATGATTGGCACATTTAATTCGTCTGCAAGCTTCTCAACAAAGTGCGTTTTGCCTGTGCTCGTAGGTCCTTTGAGCATGAGAGGTATGTTCTTTTTCTGGCAGATTTTTCCTATAATTATTTCGTCGTGAACTGGGAGATATTTGCCCATGGATGCGGGCTTTCGATAGTTCTGCATAACGTAGTCCACTATATCAGATTTCATCTTTATCCAAATTCCGTTGGGACTTCGAACCAGCGTAATGTTTTTTCCGCCTTCAATCTGCATCTGAAGTTTTCCTGCAACTTTTATCACGTTTTCTGCCATTTTCTCAACCTCCCACGTTAAGCGAGCGAGCTCGCGCTTTCCCCCTAAGGCACAAAAAACAAGGCGCACCTGTTCGAGGTGCACTAAATTATCGCTTTTAGAGTATTTAAACGTTCGCATTTTGTGAGAAATGCGAAGTCTGCGAGGTAGATATTTGCCTCAGTCTGCTTGGCTTTTTACCAGGAGTTCGGAAAGCCTGCTTATCGCATCGGTAATGGCTTTTGCTGCGTCTGGGTCCCTCTCGATTTTTAGGCGCCCAT
>JBDROI010000014.1:0-11668 GCA_043810245.1 Microcaldota archaeon | reverse complement strand
TGCTCCGTAAAGAACTGGGAAGCGATTTCACCGTAGAACTCTCAGGCGGAAGAGCGGTTGTTTACGTTCCAGCGAACAAAATCGGGCAGTTGATTGGCAAGAAAGGCGCGCGCATAGAGAAGCTGGAAAGAAGCGCGGGCTTGAAAATAACAATAAAGGAGGCCTAATGCGCGCAGAGATACTTTTAAAAAGCGCGCGCGCATAATAAACCGCTGTCAGCGCTTTAGAGGTGTTTGCTCATGGATGAAAAAATGCTAAAAGCAATCGAAGTTGGAGTTGTTGCAGGTATAGTCGTAGGAGTAGTTGCGCTTTTCTCGGCCTTAAACAACGGCTTGATGGGCGCCGTTCCCGCGCTTGCGGCAATTCAGTGCGTAATCGGAGTGATATTAGGTCCAATTCTATGTGCGCTTTTCCTGCTTGCGCCAATTCTCGTAGGTTTACTGGCAGTGAAGTTCAGCAAATCCGTAGCTTCGAGCTCTGATGCAGTTTCTGCTGGAGCAGTCGGCGGTGCTGTATTTGATGTAATATATACTGTGCTTTTTGTAGTTGGACAAGTAATAAGTGCAGTTGTCTGGGGTGCAAAAGGAGCAACTGCTTCGCAGGCTCAGAACCCGCTTGCTCCAATGCTCAAGGGTTCGCTCAGCTTCCTAGGAGCTTTCCTGAATGCGGCTTTAACGCTTGTCTGCTGCCTGCCTTCATACGTTATTCTCGGCGCAGTTCTTGGAGCAATTGGAGCAGCAATCGGAGCAGCGCTATTCATTAAGAAGCCCGCACAGCCGAAATAGCTCGTTCTTTTTTCTTTTATTTTTATTTTCGTGATTTCATGAGAGTAATCCATCTAGAAAACTACGACGAGGCGCTGAAGCAAGCGCGCGAAGCTTTGCTAGCTGGAAAACTAATAATCTACCCAACCGATACTCTCTACGGAATAGGTGCGAATGCGCTTGATGAGAAGGCAGTTGAGGAGGTGCGCGATGCAAAGGAACGGGAGCCCAAGCCGATTTCTATTTTAGTTTCAGACTTGAAAATGCTCGAGAAGCACTGCAAAATTTCGAAGAAAACGCGCGAGCTTCTCATAGAGCTTCTTCCCGGCCCTTATACATTCATTCTGAAAGCAAAAACCAAATTTCCGAGCGCAGTAACTACTACGGGAAAAGTTGGCGTGCGCGTTCCAGAATACGCGTTCATGCGCGCGCTCGTCAAAGAGCTCAATTTTCCTATTACTACCACGAGCGCAAACTTGAGCGGAAAGAGCGCTCCCTCAAGCTTGGAAGAAGTTGAGGAAAAAGTAAGGAGCGTCTGCGAACTCGCAATTGACGGCGGAAAATGCAGGTTCTCCGAAGGCTCAACTATAGTTGACTTAACTGAGAAAGAGCCGAAAGTTTTGAGAAAAGGTGCGGGCTTTCAGGAACTAATGCTTCTCTTAGGGGTGCCGAAAGATGGCAAAGCAGAGTAGCAAGCGTAGGAGCCGGCAAACTACGCGGCAGAGTAAGCGCAGGCAGGTTGCGAAGCAGGCAAGGCGCGCTTCCTTTAACAATCTAACTCTTCTCCTTTCTCCAAGCGTTTACGAGCCTGCTGACGACTCCGAGATGCTTGCAAAATATGCTTCAAAATGCAGAGGCAAACTCCTTGACATGGGTACGGGAAGCGGAGTCGTTGCTCTTTCAGCGCGCAACTGCGATGCTCTTGGAGTAGATATAAGCGAGGAGGCAGTTGAGAATGCGCGCGCAAATGCAAAAGCAAACAACTCAAAAGCGTGCTTCATGAAGAGCAATCTCTTCTCAAAAGTTCATGGAAAATTCGACGTAATTACGTTCAACCCCCCTTACCTTCCAACTGCGCGCGAGGAGCGCGTCCGCGGAGCGCTTGATTTGGCATTCAACGGAGGAAAAGACGGAAGAAAAGTCATTGACAAATTTCTGCGCGAATTCTCAAAATTTCTGAAGAACAAAGGAAAGCTTCTAATGCTCCACAGCTCGCTTGCAGACACAGAGAAAACAATAAAGAAGCTGAAGGCGCTAAACTTCAGCGTGCGCGTGCTCGAGGAAAGAAAGTTCTTCTTCGAAAAGCTGAGCGTGCTCGAAGCGAAACGAAAAACAAGGTGAACTTATGGTAAAATTCAGAATCATACTCGTCGAGCCAGAATACGAAATCAATTTGGGCTCTGCTGCGCGCGTCTGCAAGAACTTTGGAGTTGAGAAGCTCTGCATCGTTGCGCCAAAGGCAAACCCCAAAGGCAAAAACGCGATAATGTTCTCAAAACACGCGCGCAACATTCTTGAAGAAGCAAAGATAACCAAAACTCTAGCGGAAGCAGTGCGCGGGTGCGAGTTTGTCGTTGGAACAACCGGCGTTCTAAAGAGAAGCAAGAACTCTCTGCGTTCCCCTATCTCTCTAAAAGCATTTCTGAAAAAGACAAGCGGAGTCGAAGGTGAAATTGCAGTTCTTTTCGGCAGAGAAGGCACAGGTTTAAGTGTTCAGGAAATACGCGCGTGCGATTTTCTGGTTTCAATACCTGCGAATCCTACTTACTCCATTCTCAATCTTTCCCACGCGCTCGCAATAGTTCTTTACGAGCTTTATCAGCTTCAATCGCCCCAGATAAGCAGGCGCGGAAACAAAAAAGAAAGAGAGTTGATAATGAAAATGTTCAGCGAAACAGTTGACGAGCTTCATGGAATGCGCAATCCCAAGACGATAAATCTTGCGTTCAAGAGAATGCTCGGGAGATCGCTCATCTCCGAGTTTGAAACAAAAGCCCTAATAGGCGTGTTCAAGAAAATAAACGAGCAGATAAAAGCAAGCTCTCGTCTTTCGGCTTAGCTCCGAAAGCGCGATTCGAGCGCGTAGCTCGAACGCGCAGCAAATTTGCCGAAGCAAGCAAATTTTGCTGTCGCTAGGCTTCTAAAAAATCATTGTGAATGCGTTCGCGGAAACCACGGGCTTCAGCCCGTGGAAGAGCGCATTCACAAAGTTTGGAACGACACTTCGTTCCAAATTTCGGAGGGGCGTTACCCTCCGAAAGTTTTGCAACGGGCTGGCTTCTGAGCCCCCGTTGCAAATCAGAAAAAGGAAAGAACTGCGAAAGCCTAGTGCTTTCGCGATTTTACGATTTTCACTTTTGCAGGAGTCAGAAGAATCTTTTCATTGTCGATTCTTGCAATATCTCCATTCATGCGGACTACGAACGCTTTCAGCTCGCCTATAATCGCCTTCAGCTTGTTCGGGTTTCTTGCCATTGGAGAAACGTTGAGCAGAATGATGTTTCTCTGCTTCAATTCGTCTTCAATTACCTTTGCGTCCGCCTCGCTCTCGAGTGCAACAGGCTTCACGTAGAAGTCAGCTGCCTGGTGAAGCACGTCAACATTTTCTAATTCGACAGTGTCCATATATTCTTCTATATCCATTTCGCCGCCCACTCCTAGAGCCTTTGATAACTTCTGAAGTATTCCCATTCTCTCACCTCATTACCTGCTTTGAGTATTTATTACCAAAGAATTATTAAACCTTATCTTATAAATCTTTCTAGTAGTACAGCCGAGTTGTGTGGGTGATTTTCTGCTTCAGTCGTTCGAAGACTTAATGTCGCGCGAGAGTATCTTCCGCGACAAAAATGTCCTTTCTCCTCACTACTTGCCAGAAAGTTTGCCTCACCGCGAGCACGAAATTGAGTTCGTGATGAAGACAATCGTTGGCGCGCTGAAAGGCGAAAAGCCTCCAAATGTTTTCCTCTATGGAAAAACAGGCACTGGAAAAACTTCCTGCATGCGCTACGTAATGGACAAGTTCAACGAGATGAAGACTACTTCTAAAATCTGCTACATGAACTGCAGAATTTACAACTCGCGCTATCGAATAATTCAGAGAGTAGTTGACGAGTTCATACCCGAACACTCAAAGCCCGGCTATGGAATCGCATACTTCTACGAGAAAATTCTTGACTGGGTCGAGAGCGACGCAAAGAATCTGATTGTCTGCCTTGACGAAATTGACATGATCAAAGACCTTGACGACCTGGTTTACACGCTCCTGCGCTCGAACGATGACTTGAAGCGCGGCTCGGTTTCTCTAGTAGGCATTTCAAACAAGCTTTCCTTCAAAGACCAATTGGATCCGAGAAGCAAGAGCACGCTCTATGAACGCGAGCTTGTTTTTTCTCCCTACAACTCAACCCAACTCAAAGCAATTCTAAAGCAGAGAGTAGAATTGGGGTTTAAACCAGCGGTTGTTGACAACTCCGCGATAAGCATGGCTGCCGCGGTTACCTCGCAGGAAAACGGAGACGCGCGCTACGCTCTCAAACTGCTTGCGCGAGCAGGAGACATTGCAGAAGAAGAAAAAGACCCAATAGTTACTGACAAACACGTAGAAATGGCGCGCAAGAAAGTTGATGAAGACATCGCAGTGGAAGCAATAAGCACGCTTCCAGAGCATCCGCAGATAGTTCTCTACGCAGTTGCTTTTCTAAGCATGAGCACAAGGCAGGCAAAGCTTGAAAATGGGGAAGACGACCAATTCCTTCTCTCCGGTGAGGTTTACTCCGCCTACGTTTCCGCGTGCAAAAAATTTAGGAAAGAAGCAAGAAGCGCACGCTGGATCCGCGAGTACTTGAACGAGCTGGAGATGCTAGGGCTGATTACTATGATCGCTTCTGGAAAAGGGCAGAGAGGACAAACTCACTTCATAAAAATTGCTTACCCGCCTGCAAAAATAAAGGGAATCATAGAAAAAATCTTTACAGGAGACGATGGAAAAGAAGATGAAAAAGAAGATGAGACGGAAGGTGAAGCACAATGAGCACTAAACTTTCAAACTTCATTTTTGAATTAGGGATGCTCAAGCGAACTCCGCGTTCTGGCTGGCTTTCTCTCGGAATCAAGGACTGCGAGAGCGTTGCAGAGCACTCTTTTAGAATGGCTGTGCTTGCGATGATTCTTGCGAAGATGGAAGGCGCAAACGAGGAGCGTGTGCTTAAGATGTGCCTGCTTCATGATTTGCCCGAAGCAAGAACTTCGGATTTAAGTTATCTTCATGCAAAATATGCCAAAGCAGACATGGAAAAAGCTGCAAAAGATTCACTCGACGGTTTACTGTTCGAAAAGGAGGCGCTCGCGCTTATAACTGAGTTCGAAGCGCAGAAAACCAAGGAAGCCATTGTTGCAAAAGATGCAGACTACTTAGAGTGCATCTTTCAGGCAAAAGAATATCTTGAAATTGGGTTTAAATTTGCAGAGCACTGGATTAAGAACGCGAAGAAGAAGCTGAAAACAAAGAGCGCCCGCGAGCTTGAAGAAGAGATGGAGAAAACTTCATCTTTCGAATGGCTGGCAAACGCACGAAAAAGTTAAACAGCTAATTTTGAGTGTATACTATCGCTACAGCGTCAGCAATTAGAATAAGCGCGCCCCCAACCAAAATCTCCAGCGTCAGCAACTGCGCAAAAAGAAGAACCCCAAGAATCGCAGCGATCGGAATTTCAAGAAGCATAATTAATCCGCTTGCGCCTGCTTCCACTTTTCTTACTGCATGGTAGAAAAGCAAGCCCGGAATTACTGCGGAAACAAGCGCATAAACAGCAAAGTAAAATAAGGAAAGCAGACTTAGCTTGCCTACATCAACCGCAAATGTTGCATTGCTAAGCGCTAGAAGCACAAAGGCAAAAATTGCCCAAAGAGTTCCTCCTCCATAATAACAGAAGCCCGTTGTTGCAGGCGAGAGTCCCGTACTGCCCTGCGCCTTCTTCCCATAAATTATGAATATAGCAAAGCATAGTCCTGTGATGAGCCCAAGCATAATGCCTAGCGGCGAGTAAACAAATTCTGCGTTCCACACGCCAACCGAAATAGCAACCCCCAACATTCCAAGAAAAAGCGCAAGCAGTTTTGCGCGTGTAATCCTTTCATTCAGCAGAAATTTGCCTAAAATTATGGTCCAAATAGGCTGAGTATACATAAGAAGGACGCCTATCGCAATAGGAATCCCAAGCGCAAGCGCCCCAAACTCGGAGATATAACATCCGAATGAGCATAACCCATAGAGCAAGAAAAATTGAGGTTTAATGTCTCTAAGCCCAACGTGTTCTGCGCGCATTGCAGCAAGAAACATAACGCTGCTGAAAGCCATCATAATAAGGGTGGTTTCATACGCCGTAAAGCCAATATCCATCAGCATCTGCGCGCCAGCATAAATGGTTCCGTAAAAAATACCTACAATAATCAAATAGAGAATTTCTTTTTTCATCAACTACAGCTCCAGAACGAGTTTTGCTTCCTTCTTGTTCAAACTAACTACTCCTTTCTCCATTTTCTTAAGCTCGCTTTCAATTTCATCCCAGCCTTTTTTCTCCTTTCGCATTTGCTGGGCGCGCTCAAGAAGCGCGCTTATTTTTCCATACTGCGCATAAATCGTGTTGCCTTCCTCCTTTGCACTCTTCATCTCTTCAAGAAGCACCTCAAGGTGCTTCGTCTGCTCCTCAAGCTTTTTCTCAAGCTTCTCGCGCTTCTTTGCAAGCGCGTTCTCGCCTTCGCTTTTTACTTCTTCCTTTGCATTTGCGTAGAACTCATCAAGCATTTCAGAAACATTTTCAAACTTCTTCGCTTCCAGCGTTTCATACTTCTTTAGAGAAATCAGCGAGTAGTCCACAACGTTTCCTTCTTCTCCGTAATACACGCGCGGCTCAATTGTTTTGAAGAGCTCCTTCAGCTCTCCTGCAAGCGCCTTAATTTCGTCTTTCTCCAGCTCGTTTGCTTTTACGCGCGGATTCAAGTTGGCTCTTACAATTGCTTCTTCCAAGTAAAGCGCTCCTAAATTTACTTTTCCGCTTAAGCACGCAATTAAGTACTTTTCGTTGAGAATGCGCTCCAATTTTTCAGCATTCAAATCCGCGAGGTTTACTCTTCCGGAGCTAGGAAAAACATACGTTTCGTTGCGGGCAATCTTCCTATCCTTCCATTCCTCTCTTCTATAACACGAAATAATTTTTCCATCTTCTCCAACTAAAACCAAATTCCCGCTTGAGAACATTTCAAAAACAAGCGAAAGCTTGCTTTCCTTCTGAAGCTCGAAAACGAGCACTCTATCAACGCCAAACTGGTAAACCTTCGCGACGCTCGCATTCTCAAGATGCTTTCTTAAAACCATTGCGAACTGCGTCGCGCTCTTGGGCGCCTCCTTAACATACTTAGTTTCGTGAATCGTGCGCTTGAGGTAGCACGTAAGGTCAACATAGCGCCCAGGGATTCTAAGTTTAAACCTAAACTCGCTTTCCCCGAGCTCGTAAATTTTTTCCACGCGCGCTCCAGCTAGCTTTTGAAGCTCTTCGCTTAAGTAACGCATTTCTATATTTGCAATTTCGCGCATGCTAACACTTTGGAAGTCAAACTTTAAAAAACGCCCTCGCCGAGATTTTCACCAAACACTCATTCGTATTCGCACGCGTTTCTTTGCGCGCAATTCGAACGACGCTTCGTTCGAATGCGTATTCGAATGGACCGCCATTCGAATTACGCCTGCTTTCTTTCTGAAAGAAAGCGGGCTTCGAACTCGGGCTTCAAGCTCCGGAGGCCTGCACTGCGCTTCAACATGCATTCGTGTCCTATCCAGGCTAGACTACGAGGGCATGCTAATTTATACGCGGAACAGCCTTTTAATCTCGCTTCTTTTTGGAAGAGACTGCGCCCCCAAATGCATAACCTTTGCAGCAGCTGCTGCGTTCGCGAACTTCAGCGCGCGCTCGAGCTTCTTCCTCTCCTTGAGTGCAGTTATGAAGCCCGCAGTAAATGCATCTCCAGCTCCTATTGTATCGCGCGCCTTCACGTTAAACGGCGCCATCTCAAGCGAGTCTTTTCCCTCGACAATCACTGGGCGCGCGCCTCCCTTTACAATGCACGTGAGCTCATATCTGCGCGCAATCTTCTTCGCAGCTTCGTGCGGCTCCTTAATTTTTGTCAGCCTTGCCAATTCATGCCTGTTCAAAATCAGATAATCGCATTTCTTAATGATGCTTTCGAGTTTTCTCAAGCCAAGATGGGATTTTGAGCGCCCTGGGTCGAATGAAACAGTCAACCCGCTCTTTGCACCTGCAGAAGACGCCTTTTTAAGTGCATTCAAACTCGTTCCAGTTAGATGCAGAAACTTTGCGCTTTCAATGTAATCAATGTCAACCTCCTTAAGCGGTTCGTTCACGCCAATCATCTCAACAACTTCAACTTCCGCCTTGCGGTTCACGAGAACTATAGAAACTCCGCTCTCGCCTTCGCACACATTTACTCTGCTTATATCCACTCTGCTTTTTCTTAAGTCCTGAAGCAGAATAGCTCCGTGCTCGTCGCTTCCAACATTTCCAATCAGCCCGCTTTTAAGCCCGAGAACAGAAGCATCAACAGCTACGTTCGCGGCGCTTCCTCCCCCGGACGTCTTAATCGTAGTATACATGAACGTAGTCTTATCTGGATGCGGGAATTCCTCAACGTAGCAGCGTATATCATAGACAATGTGCCCCATTGTAATTAAATCAAGCTTCATATTTTTTGCTTTTGATACGTACTCCTTTATATATCACTACCTGCCATCAATCATTTCTAACTCTTTGGATGATAGTATGGCAAACGAAACTTCTGTTCTTGCAATTCCAAATACGCGCATCAAACTGCGCGGAATAAATTCATCTGCAGGCAGCCCCGTGTTTTTCACTTTTGAACGCGCTCTGCATGCAATTCGGGAAAAACAAAATACGCCCCCCGTTCCTCTTTTTCTTCTCAACAAAATTCCTCTGGCTGACAGAATGCCCGTACTATATAAGCATACTCCAGCGTTCAGTGGAACGCTTCTCGGATACGCAAAACCAGGCAGTCCGCTCGGAAAAACAATGAGTGTAATCAGCAGCAGCTCGCAAATTATTCTAGACGGAATTCCGCCGTTTGCGAACGTAGACGCTTACTGCGGGTTTGTGAATCTTCACTTCTATCAATCAATACGCCTCGCGATTTCCATAAATCCATTTGTAATGAACGAGCGCGGAATTGAGCTCGACTCGAGTGGAAATGTCAAATGGCAGTACGAAATAGAATTTGACGAATCAAAACGGCGCATAGTATTCACAATCGCTTCAGATGCCCACGTAGTCGTTCAACCGCTTTTCCATGCTTTGGGGGAGGCGCATTCTGTTTCCGGGCTTCCTTGGAAGCCTGCAGTAAATAAAAGTAATGAACGAACAGTTTCGCTTTCCGCAGAACCCAATACTGCTTTTGTTGGATTGCCCATAGTAATCCTAAAAGCAGACAATACGCTCGAGATTGAAGCAACGCACGAGAGCAATTCACTTTCCAGCTGTTTAATGCTTGCGGAACCAACTGCAAAAGAATAGGGATCAACTAACGAGAGGTGTGAAAATGGTGAAAGCACAGATAGTATGCCGCAGTCATCCCGCGTGTGGAAAATTAACTGTGCCCGACGCACTCGCACGCTTCCATAAACGCAACGTCTCCTTAATTCCCATCCCACTTCTGAAACGCTACCTGCTCGACTCAAACATTCCAATGGAACTAAAAAGCAGACAGCTTCCTGCATTAAGCGGAACTCTCTTAGTTTATGCTTCTTCCTCAACAGTTCTTTCTACTCCAACTTTCGAATGCAAAAATCCCAAAACTGGTTTCTCGCGCGTGGTTGACGGCCTGCCAAAAACCGATTCAAGCGAGCCCATTGTTTTTGCAGTGCATCCCGTGATTGTAAAAAACAACGAACCAAAACTTGGCAAAACTGGAGAGTTTACCTGGCAGTATGATGTTCATATGGAGCATTCAAAAAAACGAGTGGTTTTTACCTTATCCAAAGACGCACACGTAATAATTCATCCGCTCGCCACGTGCACCGGAGCATCGCACGAAGAGTCTGGGCTTCCAACTGATTCTTCATACAGCTTTTTAGGCAGTGTACAGCTTTCTACAAATCCAACGAAAGCAAGTTTTATAGGTCTGCCGACAGTTAATTTCAATCCTGGAAGCGGAACGGTTTTGATCGATGCCAGCTACGGTGCAAACCTGCCTTTCGGAGCCATTGTTTTAGAGCGCGTTTAGGTGTTTTTTATGAAGCAGGCAATGAAAATTTGGGTTCTTCCGCGCACAATCTCTCCGCGCTGCCCAGGCTTCGACATGGAGGAGTCTCTTAGGTGCGCCAACTCGACCAAACTGCGCATGCTCTCTTTCAAAGAAATTGCACAGCGTATGCTTCTGAAACGAGACGAGCGCATGAAAGACGAAGGAGTTGCAGTTCTTGACAAAAATATGCGCATAAAAGAGAAGCAAGCAATTCCAAAAATCTACTGGACTGGAACGCTTCTTGCCTTTGAGGAGCCGAATAAGAAGCTCGGGGAATACATTTCATTTTCTCCAGTTGACTCGGAAGCCGTGCTCAAAGTCCAGCGAGAATACATAATCAAAGTTCCGAAAAAATATATAGGTGCGCGCAATCTTGCACTCGTTGCTGAGCATGGGTTCACAAAAGACGGAAAGCCAGCCATTCAACTTTCTTCTCACCCTTCTTTATCCAATGTGCGTTTAGTGCTCATACCCGGCGAAAGCCTAATTCACGCGATTGAAAATTTCCCGCAAGAATGCGGCTTCTACTACGCAGACGAAAAATTCTGGCTTCCATTTGGAAAGCCGCTGAACGGAAAATACATAAACGAAACTCAGAAAGTGGTCTTTCTCATGAGAACTGTTGAGCGCATTGGCTTGATTCCCATCTGGAGCCCTCCAGACCACGTGAACGCCGCGGTTTCTCCGCTAATGAATTACTCAATAATGCTTGAAGATAAAGTCAGAGTAGAATCAAAAGCAGAGCAAACTTTGGGCTCTTCCTAAACCTCTATTTCAAAAACAGCAGTCGGCTGCTCGAGCTCAAAATTATTGAGAACCTGTGGGTGAATTTCTCCCAGAATTCCCATCTCTTTTCCGTCTTTTTTCACGCGCGCACATCTTCCCTTAATGAAGGAAGGGTGCTCTGCGCGCTCAATTGAGTAGTCAATTCCAAGCTCTCCGAGCAAGGTTTCCAAAACTCCTCTAATCTCTGCAAACGTTGTGCGCGCGCCAATTACTGCGCCCGCGAGCTTTCTCTTCGATTTTGCGTGCGCATCCGTAACTGCATCGAGCTCGAAAATTCTCTGGGGCATCTCCGCCTGCCTGCTGTTCTTCAGCGAGTCAAGAAGCGAAGGAGTTAACCAAGTTCTCAAAAGCGTGAACTCCTCAGTAAGTGCGTTCTTCATTTCTACGCAGGCACTCTGTTCTAAAAGCATCATACTGAAATTCTTCTTTTCATTTGTGAGCGTCCAGCTGACTCCTTCATTGAAATTCATTCCAACCATGAGCGCGCGCAGTTTGCTTTCCTGTTCCTCACGCACTTTGCCTGCGCTGAAGAAATTCGGGAGCATTGGAGTAAACTTATTGTAATCAAAAGCAACAGCAATATCCTCTGCAACATCAACCCAATGCATGACGTCCATTCTATAAGCAGGAACGAAAACTTCAAGAGCGCCTTTTGCGCCTTCTTTTACTCCATAACCCATTTTTCCAAGAAGCTCATGCACCTCGCTAGAAGAGAATTTGGAGCCCAAAAGTTTGTTCATTTTTTTCAAGCTCATTTTCATCTTCCGCGGCTCGAGATTTGGATAAAC
>JBDROI010000013.1:0-6175 GCA_043810245.1 Microcaldota archaeon | reverse complement strand
TCCGAAGCGCTGCTGCTTGAAAAAAAAGAGCGCATCGCGCGCGCGCTTAAAGATTACTTCAAGAAGGCTGGTTTTTCCAAAGGAGTAGTTGGAGTTAGCGGAGGGCTTGACTCTGCAGTAACGCTTGCGCTCGCTGTTGATGCGCTTGGAAAGGAAAATGTTTTAGGAGTCATTCTTCCGTCTTCTGTTACTTCTGCATGCGATGTTGAAGATGCACGCGAGCTCTGCAGGAAGCTCGAGGTAAAAACTTGCGAGATTTCGCTCAAGGAAGCACTTTCTGCGCTTGAAAAAATGCTGAATGCAGGGGAGCTGGGCAAACTGAATAAAATTCAGCTTGGAAATGTTGCGGCGCGAGCGCGCATGCTCGCGCTCCATTCGGTTGCAGCGCGCGAAAGAGCGCTCGTTATTGGAACAGGAGATAAATCAGAGATTCTTCTTGGCTATTTCACTAAATATGGAGATGGAGGAGTTGACTTGCTTCCTTTGGGTTCGCTCTATAAAACTGAAGTGCGCGAGCTCGCGCATGTTTTGAAAATTCCCGAGTCTATTGCGAACAAGCCTTCTTCTCCCGCACTTTGGAAAGAGCAGACTGCTGAAGGAGAATTGGGAGTCTCCTATGAAGTCGCGGATAAGGTTCTCGAGGCGTGCGTCGAGAAGAAGCGGAAGGCAGAGGAAGCGGCTCGCGCGCTCAGAGTAAACGAAGGAGTAGTTAGACGCATTCTTCTTCTTCACGAGAGCTCGAAGCACAAGCGCGCGCTTCCGCCTGTTTTGTAGAAAGATAGGCTTTTTAAGGGCAGACTGCATATCAATATATCTGGTTCTGGAAGGTTAGGGGGTGAGCGCATGGCAGAAGAGGATAGAGTTGAATGGTGGGTGCAGAAACTAAACAGCGGCGAGCCCATGGAACGGTGGATGGCAGTAGACAGATTGCTGAGAATTGCAAAAGAAAGAGAAATTGCGGAGAACGCGCTTATTGATTCGCTGAAATCTCCTTCTTGGTTTGTAAGGACACGAGCAATTGATGCTTTGCGCAAGCTTGGAGTTGTGCACGCAATAGAACCGCTTCTTGAGAAAACATACATTGAGGAAACTGATCAGTGCGAAATGATTGAGCGAATTGCCGCAGAGAGGGCAGTTGTTGAAATTGCTGGGAAAAATAGCAACGGGATGGAACGGCTGGTTGTTCAAATTAGGAACTTGAGCAGAAAAATGGACGAAGCCATGCGGCTTAAAGAAATGGCTGCCAAAAAGGATACGCTAGAAATGACTGGGCGTGTTCAAAAAATCAGCAAATAGCGAGAAAGTTGAAAACTTTCTCGGCTTTGGAATTTGCATCAAATTCCAATACGACTATAAATTAAGAAAATTCCTCGAGCTGGTTCCTGGGGGAAACATCTTGGCGTTCTTTGCAAAAATGGGAAGTTGGCACTCCTCTGCGAGCCTCGCGAGCTCAGCCATGTCTATTATTTTGTCGACTTCGAGAACTGCGTAGGCGCCTGCCGGCGAAGGAATTCTCTTTACTTTGAACTCTTCAAACTGAATTGTTCCTGAGCGGAGCACCTTAAGCTCGACTTTGCCGTCCTCCAATATTCGCGCTCTGTCGATGGTTTCCATACGTTCACCTTCACTCGCACCAGCGAAAACCTATTTATATGCTTGTTCAGAAATTGATGACATGATAGTAAATCGGATTACATTGATGTTTGCGCTCAGCATATTAATAATGATTGTTGCGCTCGTCTTCGGTGCAGACGCACTTTCCCAGGGAGGCGCGCGTTTTGGCGGAATCATAGTTGCAGTTTCGATTTGCGCGATAGGCGGGTTTGCTCTCATTGGACTTTTTGAGCACAAGATTGAGAACTACGCGCTTCTTTCTGCACTTATTCAATTGGGCTGGTTCTTCCTTGCTATTGGAGCCGCAGTTTATTTTGGAAAAAGTGTGTGGCTAGGAGCCGCGATTCTGGCCAATTACGCAATTGCCGGCGCTCTCTTTGCTCTCGTGTTTGGGTTGATTTCGCGCGAGCGAAATAGTTTGGAAGAGTGCTCGGGAGTTTTTGCTAATAATCAATTTTTAGCCGCGGCGTTTGGAGTCGGGTGCCTTGCTTTGGCGGGCTTGCCGGGGCTGAATGTTTTCGTCGGTGTATTCATGGTTTACGAGCTTCTGCACTCAATAAGCGCAATGATCGCAGGAGCAGCGTTCTTTGCAAGTTTGCTCTGTTTGGTCTTTTACCTGCGCGCAGTTTATGTTGCATTTGGAGGAGAGGCACGCAAAAAAATTCGCGTTGACCCGGTTTCAAGAAGCTTAATCTCCGCGCTTGTCGCACTCGTAATAATTTTAGGGGTTACTCCGTATATACTGACGAGATTTGTAGAGGCGCTTGTATGAGCAAAGAAAAAGAAGTGTATGTTGGGGGAGAAGGAAAGAAGCTCAGTGGTGCGCTTCCAAGCGACTGCAAGGAGTTTTTCGAAGTGCTTTTCAATGCGCTTCTGGGAGTTAAGAGAATATGATGCACAAATCGCCATGGATTGGTTCGCTTAATGCAAGCGGGTGCAACGGATGCATGCTCGAGTATTTAGCTGCACTCTCGCCAAAATACGATTTGGACAGATTTGGGTGCTTGGTGAAGATTTCTGCAAGGCATGCAGATGTTCTTCTCGTAAACGGAGCGGTGAACAAGAAGATGAAAAAACCGCTTCTTGAAATTTACGCGCAGATGAAGGAGCCGAAATATGTGGTTGCAGTCGGCTCCTGCGCAATAAGCGGAACGCTTTTCAGAAGTAGCTATAATTTCGCGGGCCCGTTGGATTCGCTCGTACCGGTTTCAGTTTACATTCCAGGATGCCCTCCGAGGCCGGAGAGCATAATACATGGGGTAATGAAGGTGTTGAAGGATGCGGAAGCCAATAACCCTTGAAGGAATTGGGCAGATAAGAAAGAAGTTCGAAAATGAACTGAGGTATGCTAGAGTTATTGCTATAACCTGCATGCCTAAGAAAGATGTTTTTGAGCTTTACTACCACTTCGGAGTTCTTGATGTAGTTGAAACGCTTGCAATTTCGGTTGCAAAAAAGGGGGCAATTAGAACCAGGGGTTCTGATGCGCATCAGAACAACAGTTCTGATTGCGCGCGTGTTCAAACGATTTCAGATGTTTTTCCAAGCAGCGCGGTTTTCGAGCAGGAAATAAGCGAGATGTTCGGAGTTATGTTTGACGGAAATAAAAATAGCGGGAAGCCGCTCTTCCTAAGCGAGGAGAGCGAGAAGTTTCCAATGCGTGGTTCTGATGGCAAGTAAAACAATATGGCCAGTTGGGCCCCAGCATCCGGCGATAGACGAGCCTATTTTCCTAAAGCTTGAGCTGGAAGGAAGCACGGTGAAAGATGTTGAGCTTAATTTAGGTTACGTGCACCGCGGGATTGAGAAACTCGTGGAAGGAAAACTGATAGAAACTGCTCTTTATACTGTTGAGCGCGTATGCGGAATCTGCTCGCACTCGCATGCGAATCCATTTACGGAAGCTGTTGAAAGCGTGCTTGAAATTGACGTGCCCGCGAAAGTAAAATACCAAAGAACTATTATTGGGGAGCTTGAGCGAATGCATTCTCATCTGCTCTGGAGCGCAGTAATGATGCGCGAATTGGGATTTGAAACCGAGTTTATGTTCTTCATGCACGAGCGCGAAAAAGTTCTTGATGTTTTTGAAGAGTTGACCGGCAATCGATTATTCCACGCGCTCAACTTTATCGGAACCTCGCGCGTAAATTTCATGCGCGACGATTTAATTAGAGCCGAGAAGAAGCTCGATATCGATGTTGAGCATTACGAGCGCGTCGTTAAGAATCAGCGCGGAGTCGTTGAGCGCTTGAAAGGAGTTGGAAAAATTTCTAAGGAAACTGCTCTTGAATATGGGTTAGTTGGCCCTGTTGCGCGCGCTTCCGGAGTAGAGTTTGACGTGAGAAAAGCGGACAAGTACGACGCGTACGGAAATGTTGAGTTTAAGCTGGTTGCACGCGAGGAAGGAGATGCGTACGCGCGCATGCTAGTGCGCTTCCATGAGCTTAAAGAATCCAAGAGAATTTTGGAGCAGGTGTTTGCCTCGATTTCCTATGATGAAGGCATTCCAAAAAGAAGTGATTACCAGATAGTAGAAGGAGTAGGAATGGCGCGCATTGAAGCGCCGAGAGGGGAGAATTTTCATTTCGTTGCAATTGAGCAGAACAAAGTCAAGCGCGTGAAAATAAGGACTCCGACGCTTGCAAACATTCTCATGTATTCCGAGCTTCTCAAAGGAGCCGACGTAACTGATGTCCCTGTGATTATTGCAAGCTTAGATCCATGCTTTGGATGCTTGGAACGCGTGCTCGTTGTTGAAGACGGCAGAGAAGAAAATTTGAGCGGGCGCGAGTTTAAAGAAAAATTTAAAGGAGCGGAAATATGTACTGGTATGAAAGATTAGTCGTTGCAGTGCTCGTAGTTGCGGGTTCGTTTGTGCTAGAGGGATTTAGGAGAAAGATGATTGCGAGAATGCAGACCAGAAGAGGACCGCCGCTTCTTCAGCCGGTTTATGATATGCTGAAGCTTCTTGAAAAGAAGAGCAATGTTGAAGTAAGCGCGCTTGCACGCGTTTTACCTGTGCTCGCGTTAATATGCGCGCTCGCAATTGCGCTTCTGCTTCCGTACTCATTTCTCCGCTTTGACTATGACTTTGTTCTTCTTGGCTATTTGTTCGCGCTTCTCTGCTCGCTTCAGATTGGGTGCGCGCTCGCAAGCAGATCGCCCCTTGCATTCCAAGCTGCTGCGCGCGAAATGGCGCTCATGCTCGGCTATTTGGGATGTTTCTTCCTAGTAATTCTGCTCTTCTTGGCAAAGGGAAATGTCGTAAGCATGAAAGATTATGCACTTGATTTGGCAGTAATTCAGATGCCTATCGCCTCGTTCATTCTTCTCTGGAGCGGAAGGGCGCTTCTTAGAATTGCGCCCTATGATGCAGTGAACGCAGATGTGGAAATTTCTTCGGGCTTATTTTCGGAGTTTTCCGGAAAAGAATTTGCATTTTTAGAAGCCGCAGAGTTCATCAAGAACTTTGCATTCTATTGGATTGCTTCATTTTTGATGTTTGGAAAGTATATGCTGTTTGGGCTTGCGCTTTTGTTAGTAATTAATGCAGTTGTTCAGGCAACGAGCGCGCGCTACTCGACGAAGCATGCGCTTCGCAATTTGCTGTTGTTTAGTTTGATTGCATTCGTAGATTTTGTGGTACTTAAGTTTTTGGGAATTGGCTAGGTGGAAAAATGGGTTTGCGCGATATTGAACTTGTGAAGAGGGTGGTGAGGAGCCTCGTTTGGTTCCCAGTAACTATCAAATATCCGCAGAAGAAGCCCGAGATAAGCAGTAAATTTAGGGGAAAACTGAACGTTGATATTGGGTGCATAAGGTGCGGGCTGTGCATTAAGTACTGCCCTGCCGACGCGATAACGATGGGCGCAAGAAGCGTTTCAGTAGATATGGGAAAATGCAACTTCTGTGGGCTGTGCACAACTGTCTGCCCGCGCTTCATCCTTTCGTTTACTCCCGAGTTTGAGAACGCGGTGCGCGCGAGCGAAAAAGAGAAGCTGGTTGCGCGCTCCATCGTGGATTTGAAGACTGAAGAGATAAACGGAAGAAAAACAGAGCAGGCAGAAATTGGCAAAAAATAACTTGCCGCTTTGGGGGAGGATCAGGAGGACCGGATCGAGCAAGCTCGATTGGTCCATTTGTGCAGAAGCACAAATTGGAGCCTCAAACTGAGGAGGGGGTATCCCCCTCCGCGGTTCGGAAAGTATAAATAAAAGATTACCCTCTAATTAGCTTGTTATGGCCCAAAAGACAACGCTTGAGGTTGAGATTCCCGAAAATCCACTAGAGCGAATCATTGGCCAAGAGGAAGCTGTTAAGGCAAGCGGAGTTATTGCAAAACAGCGCAGAAACCTTCTTTTAATAGGCCCTCCGGGAACTGGAAAAAGCATGGTTGCCCAGGCTATTTCATACTTGCTTCCAAAGCCGCAGGAGGAAGTTTCAGTTCTCCACAATCCCGAAACCCCTGAGAAGCCGGTTGTTGAAGTAAGGGGGCGCACGAAGCTTCAGGCTAGCAGATTCACTGAAAAGAGCGTTGGCCGAGTAGTGAGCCCTCTTGAAG
>JBDROI010000012.1:0-2500 GCA_043810245.1 Microcaldota archaeon | reverse complement strand
TCACAGGTTATATAGAAATTGCAAGCGATATGGGCATGAAAAAGAAAATTGAAGAGCAGGAAAGGGAGAAAAGAAAACTTGAGGAAGCACACCGCGCGCTTCAAGCAAAAAACGAGATGGGCTCTGTTTTCGTTTCCAATGTTTCGCACGAGCTTAGGACTCCGCTCACGAACATCCACGGCTACTCCATGTTGCTTGCAGACGGAACGCTCGGAGAATTAAACGAAGAGCAGAAGGGATATATGAAGGTAATTTGCGATGAAACCGCGAGGCTTACGCGCTTGATAAACGATGTTTTAGACCTCTCGCGCATAGATGCGGGGAGATTGAAGATGACTCCGAAATATTTCGATATGCGCGAGTTAGTCGACAAGTGCTCATGCCAAGCTCTTGCGGAAAAAAAGAAGCTCTACGTGAACTGGGATATGGAAGAAGAGCTCCCAATGGTTTACGGGGATGTTGCGCGTGTTTCGCAGGTGCTCATAAACTTAATTTCAAATGCAATAAAGTACACGGAAAGCGGAGGAATCACGGTAAAGGTAAGCAGGCACAAGCGCTCGTTCATTAAGGTAGACGTAATTGACACGGGCGTAGGAATTCCGCAGGAAGACTTGAAGAACATTTTCAAGCGCTTCTACCAAGTTCCTGGGAAGCAGACTGCTAAGCGCGAAGGAACTGGTTTAGGTTTGGCAATTGCAAAAGAGATAGTCAACTGGCACAAAGGAAAGATTTGGGCGGAGTCGGAAATTGGAAAGGGAAGCACGTTTACGTTCACGCTTAAAACTGAAGAGAAGAAAACGCGGAAGAAGGCAGAAGAAAAAGAAGGCAAGGAAGGAGAAGAGGACGAGAGAGAAGATGGAGAGACTGTTGAGAAGCGCGAGCTGAGTTTGCTGGAGAAGATTGCTGAGATTTAAAAAAACTAATTATGTCTATAAGGCGGGCGCACTACTCACAAACTGATGCGCACATTTGCGCGCAGAAGAAGCTTGTTCAAGAGAATGAAAACGAGCGTAAGCGCGAGCGCTGCAAAAACTCCTTCTGGAAGGAATGCGAGGAAGTTTGTGTTTTTCGCGAGGAACCACAGTGGATAGAAGAAAAGCAGGAATTGAAGAATCCAGAGCGCGAGCGCGTTGAGCCCGAGCTCGCTGAGAAGAGGCAAGCGGATTCCCTTGATTTCGGAAAGGAAGTAGAAGAGGAGGAAGAAAAGCAAAGATGCCCCGCTTGCAAAGAGCGCGTAGCTTGGAGAAACAAGAAGCTTGTTGAAGGGAATGAAGGAGCTTGCGAGAGAGCCCAAACCTAGGAGCGCGAGGCTTCCGCAGAGCGCGTACATGGAGAAATTCTCGCGCTTTTCTTTAAGCAGAAGCTCTGCAAAAACTGCTCCGAAAATCGAGATGACTGCAAAGGAAATTGCTCCAAGCGGGCCTCCATGCTGAGTCAAGCTTACGCTCGAAGCAAACCATTGGAACTGCATTGCGTAGGCGTAAACTGCTGTTAAGGCGAGAGCCGAAAGCGCGCGCGGGAGAAGCGGAAGAAAAAGCGCGAGATAAGCGATGAAAAGGCCTACGCCCAAGCTTTCAAGAACGCCCCATGTAAACGCGAGCTTTGAAGAAGCAAAAACGTCAAGCGCAAGCCCTAGAAAAACTAGAAAAAGCGCCCGCTTTCCAATGTGCTTGAGAATTTCAAGCTCGCTTGCTCCGTTTTCCCTTCTTTTTGAAACGGAAATGCACGTGCACGCGCCAATGAGAAACTGAAAGAAGGGAGCAATTAAATCGCCGAAGAGAAGAACGTTTCCTTGATTGTGAAGAAGAAAAAACGGAATTGCAAAAGCAAGCGAACTGAGGAAATTGAAGAAGAGCATTAGAAAAATTGAGAACCCGCGGAATTCGTCTATGAACGCGTAGCGCATACTTTATATAATTCAACTGCAAAAGTTTTAGAGACTTGTGTTTAAGTTGATTTGATGGAAGCATCGTTCAAAATCGAAAATGTTGTCAAGAATTACATGGAAGATTCAGTAGTGACTACGCCGGCTCTGCGCGGAGTTTCCTTCGACATTAAAAAAGGAGAGCGAATTGCAATTATGGGCCCGTCGGGGTGCGGAAAAAGCACGCTTCTTCATATTCTCGGCTGTCTCGATGTGCCCACATCTGGAGATGTTTATATAGCAGGAATTAAAACTAGCAGAATGAGCGCGAATGAGCTGGCGCACGTAAGACTGGAAAAAATCGGCTTTGTCTTTCAGTCTTTCAACTTGATACCTACTCAAACAGTAATGCAGAATGTTATGCTTCCAATGATGTTCGGGGGTGCTGGAAGAGCAGAGCGCGAGAAAAGGGCGCGCGAGCTTCTTGAGAGCGTAGGTTTGGGGCACCGCTTAAATTTCATTCCAACAAAACTAAGCGGAGGAGAAAAACAGCGCGTTGCAATTGCGCGCGCGCTTGCAAACTCGCCGAGTATAATTCTTGCCGACGAGCCCACTGGAAATCTTGATTCAAAGGCG
>JBDROI010000011.1:0-7541 GCA_043810245.1 Microcaldota archaeon | reverse complement strand
CCGTGCACAAGATGATTATATGAAAAACAAAACTCAACGCGGACAAGCACAATTTGCCAAAGGCAAATGTGCTGCGCTTTCGGGTGGAAGCCGAAAGGCGCAGGCAGCCATGGAGCTCATAATCCTCCTATCCTTCATCCTAGTCGTAACAATTCCCGCAATTCTGCTCTTCTACCTTTCAGCAGGCTCCCAAGTAAACAAAGCATCTGTTGAGCAGGCAAACCAAGCAGTTGCGCGCATTGCGGAAAAAGCAGAAGAAGTTTATCTTGGAGGAGTCGGTTCAGTTGCAACAGTTGACATTTTCCTTCCTCCAAACACAAAAAATCTCGAGATACGCGAATTTTCCAGCGGAAAGCGGGAAATCGTGCTCACGCTTGAGCTCGAAGGAAAAGAAACCGAAATGGTCAGAACAATTAATCAGCCGCTCAGCTCAATTCAGAGCAATCCTTCAGTTTGGGGCGTTGGAATTCACACGTTAAGATTAAAATGCGACAGCATTACCGATATTTCCGTAACTTACGTTCCGAGGTAAAAAATGAAAGCAAAAAGTCGAAAGGCGCAGGCAGCAATGGAGTTCATGCTCTTCTTTGCATTCTTCTTAATGGTATTCCTAGTTGCAATGTACTACCTGGGCAGCTACCAAGCGAGCGAACTGCGCTACCGCGAGCAAATTTTCGCAAAAGAAATTGCAAATCAGTTTGCAGATGAAATAAACTTGGCAGTGAGCTTGGGCGACGGCTATGGACGAACGTTTACTTTCCCTGAATACATAGGGGCGAAAACTCCCTACGAAATTGCAATAGCAAACGGACTCGTTTATCTCACGTGGAAAGACGGAGAAGAGGAAGGATTGGTGATTTCCTCAATAAATGTAAAAGAAGTTAAGGAAGACGCAGAGTTTGAAAGCAATGATAGAAGGCTTACCATAGCAAATATAGGAGGAGAGATTTATGTTCATGCCGGCTAACAAAAACAAGAAAGGGCAGTTCTTCTCGTACGACGCGCTCATAAGCGTAGTTATCTTCCTGCTCGCGTTCTCAATTCTCATCTTCTACTGGACGAACATACGCGCAGTTTCCGAAGACCCGCGCGAGGACATGCAGAAATCTGCGCTTTCGCTCAGCGACGCGCTTTTAACTCCCGGCAATCCAAGCAACTGGGACTCGCTTGCAGTTAACAATGAATTTCTTTACCAAATCGGAGTTGCAAACGATTCTGAAACTAACGTAATCAACACAACAAAAATGTGCAAGCTCGTTGATTTCGCAGCTACCAACTACGATGCAACAAAAAACGCGCTCCAGATGCCTTACAATTACTACATTGCAGTTGAAGATGCAGGGGGAAATGTAAAGAGCGCAGCGTGCAGCAGCGTGCCAACTGAACTAAAAGCAGGCGTACCTATCCAACCCACTAACAACCCAAGCAACGTCGTAAACATCGTGCGCGTAGTAATTCTAGACGGGCAAATTAGCAGACTGCACGTGCAGGTTTACAATTAAACAATTGCGTTTACTTCGCTCTTCTTTATTTTGAAGTCGCCATATTTACTGTTCAAAATCTTGTACGCTTTTTCAGAGTCGGCTTTTTTCGGAACGCCAGCCATCTGAATCAAGTTCTCTTTGTCCTTCTCAGTCATTCCTCTGTTGCCTATTTTTGCATATATCTTTTCCGCCAACGTGCGGCTCAAATCAAAATCAATTTTCAATTCCTTTTCTTTAGTTTTCTGCGCACTCGCCATTTGGTCACCGGGAGTAATAGGCAGGAGGGGGTTAAAAAAGCTTTTGCTTATCCGCGCAGACTAGTCCAAGCTAAAAATATCTTGCTTCAGATTTCCTTTCTTTTCGAGTTCACCCATAATCTCACTCAAAATCTTCCTCTTTATTTCTTCATATCTCTCTTTTCCAACTTCTACGTTTCCAATAGCGTAACGCTTGCTCTTCACGTTGAAGCAGAACATGCAGTTGTCCAATCCTTCGCAGTTGTGGCAGAAGTATGAATCTCTGCAGTTCGTCGAGCTGTCCACTTCAAAACAGCGCGTCAAATAAGCTGAGTTGTAGCAGTGAATGCAGAAGCGCGAGGAAATTAAAATTGAGCACCCAAAAACGTACTCGCATGCAGTAGGCCAGAAGCAATACGCAGCGTACTTGCTGTAAACAGCTATTGAGCTCCTAAAAGTTGAGGAAGAGTCTGCGCAGAGCGCAGTTTCAGAGATGCTCAAGTTTCTCCCAAGCTCCGCTTCCGGAGTCGTATACGCAATCTTCTTCAGCTTTTTTTCCGCGCTCGCTAGAGAAAGATCGCTAAGCTCGCTTTTCTCAAGCTCTTTCTTCCCAAGCTCCAGCGCCTCATCAAACGTCACGATTCTGCTTCTAACTCTCTCGAAAAACTCAAGAGGCGGAGTGTAAACTTTTCTTCCGCTAACTACTGATTTTGAGTCAACGACTCCTTCCACGCGCTTTAGAAGCCACTTCTCGTATTTCTTCAGAGGTTTTAGCGCTTTCCCTAGGAGAAGTTCGCTAGTAGTCTCAAATGCATTTTCGACGTCAGCCATCTTTAATACCTCCCATCACTTCCACTATTGTCGGAGCGCTCTTTTTGCTTCTCAGCGTCTCGCGTATGTCTTCCAAGAGCTTTGAGCTCAATTTCGCGTATTCTTCTTCTGAAAGCTGGACGTTTCCTATGAGGTAATTCTTGTTCCTCTGGTTGAACGAAAACATGCAGTTTTTGCAACCTTCGAGGTTTGAGACATAGTAGCAGTCCGAGGAAACATATGTTCTAAGCACCTCGAAGCAGCGCGCGTCCTTGTACGCCTCGAACCCGCGTATGCAGAACTTGAGCTCCTCAACCGAGTAGCTCCCGAATATGTAGTCTCCATAGCGAAGGTTCGCAACGTAGTAAATATATTTGCTGTCGTAGATGTGGTGCGAGTTGCACACAAAGAACGAATCCGAGCACTTGTCTGATTCATGCACGCCCATAGACTTTCCAAGCACGGTGTTTCCGGCGTAGTAAACTCGCTCCTCAAGAGCCCCAAGAACAGAATCAATATCCTTCAAGTCATCCATTTCAAGCTTTAGCTTCTCAGTTTTCTTCGCATATTCGCCCATCTCATCATAACTCATTACCTTTGCGCCCTTTGCAATATATGGAGAAGCAAAGCTCACTTTCTTCCCAGAAAGCGTAGATATCTTCTCGCTGGGGGGATCAACATACTTCTTTAGATAATCAGTATAGCCTGCGAGTTCTCCAACTTCACCGCCGAGAACTACTTTGCACGTGCTTTCCCATGCCTTATTTAGTTCAAGAGGAATTGACATGCTTAGTTAGTGCACGGCGCGCGCTAAATACATTTGTCGTAGTTCTAACAACTACAAAACGAAAGCCTTAAATATGCGCATTTCCAAAGCCTACTTATGAACGAAGAACTCAAGGAATTCGGCTTAACCGAGAACGAGGTGAAAATCTACCTCGCGCTTCTTGAAATGGGCACATCAAACCCTGCTTCAATCGCGGCCAAAACCGGCTTGCCCCGCTCCTATGTTTACGACGCGCTCCAGCGCCTTCTAGACAAGCAGATTGTTTCCTCAGTTCTTAAAGAAACCAAGCAGAACTACGTTGCAGCATCGCCTTCGCGCCTTGAAGAGCTCGCGAGGCAGAAGCTCGAGCGAATTCAGGAGATAATTCCAAGGCTTGAAAAACTCCAAAGCGAAGCAAAGGAAGACATAAAAGTGGAGCTCTACCGCGGGCGCTACGTCTACAAAACAATGCTCAGAGACGTAATTTCAGTTTTAAAAAAGGACTCCGAAGTCCTCATCTTTGGAATAGATGACGAAATGCTCATGAATGCAGACCCGCACTACGCAACGTACCTGAATCTCTACTTCAGCTCCGTGAAGCGCAAAAACATAAAGGAAAAGCTCATAGTAAAAAGCGGAACCAGGAAGCTTGAGCAGGCAAAAACTTCTTCGTATCGCTTTCTTCCGCGCGAATCAATCGGCAACAGCACGTTCGAAGTCTATGGAAACAAAGTCGCAATAGTTCTCTGGGGCAACCCTAACCACCTAATTCTCGTTGAAAATAAGGAGGTTGCAGACTCCTACAGACGGCAGTTCGAGCTTCTTTGGGAGCTCGCGAGCAAAAAAGACGAGAGCATTCTGAAAAAGGCGCGCGAGTTTGCAAAAAAGGAGTACGCAACGCACGACATAGCGCACCGCTGGAATCATGCAGAAGCAGTGGTGAAGCGCGCGCTTGAAATAGCGAGCATGTTAAGCAGTTCAAACGCTGTCGATTTAGAGCTTCTTGAGCTTTCCGCAATCTTCCACGACATAACCTACCCCGCGTACGAAACGCACGTCGAGAAAAGCATTCAAACAGCAGAAGAATTCCTTCTAAAAAACAACTACCCCAAAGAACGAATCGAGAAAATAAAAGAAATCATGCTCAACCACTCGACGCCTCACCGCAAGAAATTGGGAGAAGCCAAGCTAATGGAGGGAAAAATTCTCTACGATGCAGACAAGTCTCTCTTTCTAACAGATGCAAAAACCTATGCCAAATACTTCCCGCTCCTTTACCTAGAAGAAACCCGAAAACTAGTAGAAAAGAAACGCGAACGCTAGTAGTAAGAAAAGAAAGAAAAAGAAGAAACTAAAAAGAAGTAAAACGAAGAAAAGAAAGATTGCCTATTCCATGTAATGCTGAGGAGCAGGCACTTCCTCTGGTTCGCCCTTTCTCTTCCTAATATCGCGAACAATCTTTTCCTGAAGCTGCGCAGGCACTTTCTCGAATCCAGCATATTCATGGTACCAGATTGCACGCCCCTGCGTTGCTCCTCTAATTGCATTTGCAAAGCCAAACATATCAGCAACAGGCACTTTTGCGTTTATTGAAACGCTTTCACCTTCCTGCTGGATATCGAGAACTTGTCCTCTTCTGCTCTGCACCTGCGGAATCACGGCACTCATGTACTCCTGCGGAACCTGAACAAAGAGCTTCTGCTTGGGCTCAAGCAAAACAACTCCTGCCATAAGCATTGCCGCGTAAATAGGTCTCCTAATCGCCGGAATAATCTGCGCGGGGCCACGATGCACAGGGTCTTCGTGAATATGTGCGTCGTCAATCATCACTTTCATTCCAGTTACTTTTTCTCGTGCGTACGGTCCTTTGTTCACTGCCTCTTCAAATCCTTCAATGAGCAGTTCCATCACTTCATCCAAGTACTGCACTCCTTTCGTGCGATCAATGAGTATGCATTTCTGGCAAACATCCTTGACTCCCTTTGCCTCGTCTCTGTCCATGCCCGCTTTCACGAGCGTCTCAACGAGTACCTTTCCTTTCGGGCGTCCGTCCGGAATGTTTCCTTCAATTATCTCCTTATACACTCCTTCTTCAAGCGGCGCGACAGTTACCTTAAACTTTGTGTGCTTGTTTGGAGATTTTCCTTCAACTGGGCCTACTTCCTGGGTTATTGTTTCCCTGTAAACAACAATGGGCTGGGACGTCTCAATCTCGACTCCGCGCTCCTTTGCGATTTTGTACTCAATAATTTCAAGGTGCAATTCACCCATTCCAGAAAGAAGGTGCTCGCCTGTTTCCGGGTTGATTTCAACGCGCACAGTGGGGTCTTCTTTTGCAATATGCCTTAAAACATCAATGAGCTTCACAAGGTCGCGCGTGTTCTTTGCCTCAATGGACTTAGTAACTACAGGTTCTGAGTAGTGCTTAATCTGCTCGAACGGCTCAATTTCGGTTTCCGAAATCGTTTCTCCTACATATAAGTCTCTCAAGCCGACAACCGCCCCAATGTTCCCTGCAGGCACTTCGTCAACAATAACTCTGTCTGGGCCCATGTAAACTGCAACCTGTTGAATTTTGCCGTACATCTTCTTTGAAGCAATGAACACTTCAGTTCCTTTTCTCATAGTTCCTGAAAATACTCTTGCAACTCCAACTTCTCCTGCATGTTCGTCAGTAACGACTCCAAAAACCACTGCGCACACTTTTCCAGCAGGGTCGCAGGTAGCCATTGTTTTTCCTTCAGGTATGCTTATGTCTCCTTTCCATATCACAGGAATTCTGTACGGCTGCGCCTGCTTTGGGTTCGGGAGATTTGTAACTGCCATCTCAAGAATTACCTCGTCAATTGGCGCTTTTGCAGTAAGCGATACATGGTCTCCCTTTGAGCATTTCTCATAAATTTCTTTGAACGTCATTCCAGTTTTCTTCATCTGCGGCACGCTGATTGCCCATTTATTGTAAGCCGAGCCGAAAGAAACGTTTCCTTTGTTAACATTAAGCATCCAATCGTCGCGGAACTGTTCTGGAGCATACTCCGTGATAATCTTGTTGATTCCGTTGATGATTTTCGTGAACCTTGCCTGCATCTGCTCGGAGTCAAGCTTAAGTTCGTTGATTAATCTGTCTATCTTGTTGATAAAAACAGTGGGTTTTGCCTTTTCTTTGAGCGACTGCCTCAAAACCGTCTCGGTTTGCGGCATAATTCCTTCAACAGCGTCAACTACGAGAACAATTCCGTCAACTGCTCTCATCGCGCGCGTTACATGGCCTCCAAAGTCAACGTGTCCAGGTGTGTCAATAAGATTGATTAAGTATGGTTTTCCCTCATACTCGAAACCAAGTGAAATGTTTGCAGCTTTAATCGTAATTCCTCTCTTCTGCTCAAGCTCCTCAAAGTCCAGAATTCTCTGCTCTCCCGCGAGCTCTTTTGAAATCAATCCAGCGCGCGCCACGAGCGAATCAGAAAGAGTGGTTTTTCCGTGGTCAACATGCGCGACAATTGCCATGTTTCTTATGAACTCATGCGAGAACATGAGTTTTTGAACTTCATCTACAACGTATTCTTTTCTAACCATAATCAACACCCTAATTCAACCAGCGAACAAAAAATAAGCAGGATGAGCGCGCAGTTTGCTTAACGCGCGCTTCTTGCCATTCTCTCGGTTTCATCCCTCTTCTTAATGGCATAGCTGTTTACATCGTTCTTGGCTGCAAGTATAATTTCTTTTGCAAGCGAGCCTGCGAGCGTTTTCTCATCGTCGAACGCGCCCATAATCGCGGCGAGCGCAATGTTGCGCAGAGCCATGTCTAATCTCCTCTGTGCGCTCACGTCAACTGCAACCTGGTAGGAAACTCCTCCGTACTGCACTCTCGTTGTGTCTTCGCGCGGAGCAGTATTCTGAACAGCATTTACAAGCGCTTGCACAGGGTTTCCCTTTGTTTCGCTTGCAACTGTTTCAAGAGCATCCTCAACAATTTTCATCACTTTGAACTTTTTTCCCTGAAGCGAACCGTGCGTTCTAATTACGCGTCCCGCGGTCTTCTCTCCGGTTCCTCCTCTCATGAGCTTGTTTACCAATCTCTCAACAATGTTCACTTTTTTCTTTCCGAACTGCTTCTGTGCTTGTCTACCATGCGAGTGCGGTGTAATCACCGGATCCAAGTTGACATACGGAGTAAGCGTAACATCAGTTACAGCCACGTCCTTCATTTCGTATTTGTTGAATAGTTTCGTCATGCAAATC
>JBDROI010000010.1:0-15026 GCA_043810245.1 Microcaldota archaeon | reverse complement strand
CTGCTTTTGACTCTTCGGAAACGTAAACTACACTGCGCTCATAATCATAAAGAACGTCACCATATATCAGCACGCTGTTCTCCGGTATTCCTTTTGCTTCCCCCATTTCTTCTTCAACCTCAAGGAAAACAAACGGTTCGCCAAAGCTTCCGGGATTGCGAGAAATACACGAGCGTGCAGTGCTTTCAATTTTCTCAGCGCTCTCTTCTCCAACCAAATCAACAATTTCAACCTGCTTTCTGAAACGCTCAATTCCTTCACGCGGAACATTCTCGATATACGGAAAAGCGCCCTTTGAGCCGATTACGCGCTTCTTCTCGTCAATTCCGCTCTTCATAAGCTCCTTTATTGTCTGCGCAGTGCAGTGTCCTTGGGACTCTTTTCCGCATATAATCAGAAACCTAATATTGGGATTTGCAATAACATTTGCAATCACGCGCTCAACGCCCAAATTCTCGGTTTTCACCGAGCCCATGATGGAAAACAGCTCGCTGTTAATTCTAATTTCAGAAGCAATCGTTGCAATCGCAACTGGGCATTCACTCATGCTTCCAAGCGCGTAGTCCCCGCTCATCACGGGCCATTTAACTTTAGGAAGCTCTGATGAATTTTCAGGTAATTCGTCGTTTAGATGTTTCTGTATACTTTCCATTCTCCCACGCATTTATTATGCATGGGATAGGTTTTTAATCCCCAGGTTTTTTCCCGAGTTTTTCTCTGTATTTTCGATAAAGCTCTTCCACGCGCCTTTCGTTTATTCTCTTTCCAAAGCAGAGATGCGGAACGAGCGCACCGCTGAACGTTTTTGGAATATGAAGAAGCTCGTGAATTATTACTTTCTCCTTCTCCTCTTCGCTCAATTTATCATAATGCTGCGAGAGCACCTCTATTATATAGTACGCGCGCACGTCAAGCGCCTTCTGCCAAATATCAGGAAGATTCCAGATGCGCGCATATGCTCTTGCAGTGCACCCTTTGCTCCTCATGCATATTATTCGAAACTGGTTTACATACTCTAAATTCAGCGCTTCCAGGATGCTCTCAACTTTCTGCTGAACATCCGGCGCTCTCTCTACTTCCATGCTTCGCGCCTCCTCAAAACGAGCGTGATTAAAACCAAAAGCGCAAACGCATAGGCAAGCAGGAACCACGCATCAGGTGCAATATCCGCTCCAGTAATGAGCAATTTCTTGAAGATGTCAACAACGTGCGCAAGCGGAAGAGCGTCAACTGCAACCTGCGAATAGTTTGGAAGCAGATCGCGCGAGAAAATAACATTTCCCAAGAACATCATCGGTATTGCAATCATTATGCACGTCTGAATTGCAGACGACTCCGAGGGCGCAAGAATTCCAATGAGCACGCCAATAAGCGAGAAGCATAGCGCAGCAATCGCGCCCCCAATTATCAACCCGCTTGCGTCGCTTGAAATTTGCACGCCAAAGAAGAGCGAAGCAACCAAAGCAATCAGAAGAACTTGGATAATTGCAAACAGCACCGCAACAGCAGTCTTCCCTACAATCATGCGCCTAACTGCTCCTGGGATTAAAATTATTCTGATTATTGTTTTTCTCGTTTTCTCGCGCACCACATTCACCGACGAGAGAAGCAAGCACGTAAACAGAAGCGATATTGCTATAATCTGGGGCATCATGAAGTCAACGAGCGAGTTGCGCGCGTATTCGTTCTTCAACTGCACTGAAAGCGGCTGGGCGATTTTTTCCGGTGCTTTTGAAGTCTGCTCATTCACTATTCCTTCAAGCCGCGCAAGCATGCTTTCAACGCTTTCGCTTTCAGCAAGCGCGTCTTCAACTGTTTCATTCACCTGCAACATCGCGCCTTTCACGGAAACAAGAAGAGTTTTCAGTTCATCAACAGTCTGCTTTGATTTTTCCAGATTTGAGCGTGCTCCTGCAAGATTCACGCGTGCGTCTTGAAGCGAAACGCGCAGCTGGGAAAGCGTTTCATTCATTTTTTTCGTCTGATTCTCGCTTTCCTCAACCTTCTGCTTCACACTCGTTAAGTTAGCCTTGAACAGCGAAATGTTCGCTTTTGCATTCTGAATCGTAGCGTTCAAGTAGTCTATATTTCCAAGCTGCTGCTCCATCGCTTCCATCTGCCCAAGCGTGCTGTTGTCCATATACCCTATTGCCAAAATTACTGCAGTTACTCCTGGAATCGACGCGTCACACGAAGAGCCCGCGAGCTCGTCTTTCACCAAATTCAGCGAACTGTTCGCAATCAAAAGTGCAGTATGTGTGTCATTGAGCTTCCTAATTTCCTCCTTTGTTCTTTCTTTTGTAGATGCAGTTCTATTTTCAGCTTCGCTGAGCGAGTCCTCAACTTCATCTGCATAATTCTCCAGATTTTCCAGCGTTTCCTTTATTTCGCTCGAATTTTCTCCGCTTAAACTTGCGCTCAAATTGCCCATTTTCACTTCGCTTTCATTCAAAAGCGCGTCAAAATCGTCAAGGCGCACGAACATATCATCCAAATCATCTCCAAGCGCCCCAACGTCAAAGCTTTCCAAGCTCGCGCTTATTCCCTGAATTTGGAGGCGTGTTTCCTCAAGCTGCTTCCTGCTTTCAAGCGCTTTTGCCCTAAGCGATGCTCCATTCGCTCCAAGCTCCCGCAAATCTGCCCACGCCGTGCTGAGATAGCTTGTGGTTATGTTTGCAGAAGAACCCTGAACTACTCCCGCAAGCGCTGCAAGAACCGACTTGGAAACTGCAACATCCGAGTTGTCAACAATAATAGCAACTGCGCTCCCTCTCCCAGCTTTCAAGTCCTCTTCAAAACTCTGAGGAATCGAAATCACGGCGCGCACCTTTGCTTCCTTCAGCGCATTCAGCGCTTCTGGATATGAATACTCTGAGTGAACCTTGAACGTTCCGCTTCCATTAAGTGCGCCCACGAGCGCCTGGGAAAACTCGGAATTGCTCGCTCCTGTTACTGCAATCGGCACTCCCTTTATTTCTACGTCTCCATACGAGCTTCCGAGAAAGAGCATGAGCAAAACTGGGAAAATCAAGAGTACTGCAAGCATTGCACGCTCGTGCGCAATCTCTTTGAGCTCTTTTTTAAATGAAGCCAACATCAGCTCTTCCCCTCCCTAGTAAATTTCTCAAACAAATCATCCATCGTAAGCCCAAACCTGCTCTTCAGCTCCTGGGGCGAGCCTTCTGCAACAATTCGTCCGCGAAACACGAGCACCACGCGCTCGCAGAGCGCTTCAACCTCGTCCATATAATGAGAAGTAAGTATCACAGTTTTTCCGCTTTCGTGCAGTTTTTTCACGAGCCTCCATATCCCGCGCCTCGTTGCAGGGTCTAAACCGACAGTGGGTTCATCAAGAAAAACCAACTCAGGGTTATGAACGAGCGAGCACGCGATATTCAGCCTGCGCTTCATACCTCCGGAAAGCGAGCCCGCCAAACTGTCGCGTTTTTCGTACAGTTCAACATCCTCGAGCAGTTTCTTTATGTTCTCGCCCTTCTTTGCGCCGTACTCAGCGGCAAAATACTCCAGATTTTCCTTTACAGTAAGCGTTTCATAAACTGTATTCTCCTGCGTAACAAACCCTATTGTGTGCAGCAGCTTCTTGCGCTCGCGCATAGAATATCCCGAAACATGCACCTCTCCAGAACTTGGTTCAATAACTCCTGAGAGCATATTAAAAATGGTAGTCTTTCCGCTTCCATTGCCTCCAAGAAGCCCGAAAATCTCCCCTTTCTTCACCTCAAAACTGACCTCATCTACAATTATCTTGCTGCCAATTATCTTAACTAGTCCGTCTACCTTAACAGCGAGTGCATTTTCTTTCTTTTCTCCTTCTTTTTCCATGACGCTAACTATGCGAAGAAGCCTTAATTAATCTTTTTACCCAAATAGCAAAACATGAAAATTCCCGAATTCTTCCGCTCTGAAATTGGAAATACGCTGCTCATCAGCATAGCCGTAGTGATTCTCTTCTTCCTGGCCATCTTTATTTTCGTCAAACCAAGCTTTCCCAGTGCTGAATTTGCAACTTCACAGACTCCACTCGTCCCAGTTTCACAGCTTCTAATATCTTCAGGAGAGCACTATTCCTACACTTTCAAAAGCGCAAACGAAACTTCAAACTTCAGCTTCCAAGTAATTTCGGATAAAGGAAATTGCATGCAGATAAAAGCAATATACTTCTTAGAAACTCCCGCGCGCGTAGACGCGTGCCTAAACAAGAGCAACGGAGTAGCGCTGAATGCTCTTCTAACTTATGAAAACAATACTGCCCCCGCAGGCAATTGGAGCGCAGAGTTTGCACAGCCGTGGATGCTTGCAGTAACCGAAAACTGGAGCTGGCAGGTTAATTCTTCTCTTCTCGTTCCAAACTGGGGCGTTGAGCAGAAAGAAGTAACCACATTCAAATTCGTGGGGGAAGAAGTCATTAAAGGCAGAGAGGCCTACAAAGTGCATCTGCTCGTGCAGTTCCTAGATTCTTCAATAGAATCAGGTAGAATTGAGTCGGATTATTGGATTGATAAGGAAACGCGCGTGCTCCTTCTTGTAAAAAGCGACATGAGTTCCATGGAGCTCACAAGCGCGCCCTTCAATCTAACTTCTGGCAATTAGCTAATTAATCACGTTCTTTTTATTCTCTCACAATAGCGAGGGGTATTACGTTCTTCTTAAATTCTACGAATGCAATCTTCATCGGATCTAATCCGCTTTCTCCAACTTCGATAAGTGGAGGCGCCCCCATTGCAAGCTGAAGAGCACGTGCTCCAATAAGCCTTGCTTTCTCAAATCTGTCTACTTCATTTTTCAATTCAACTTTTGCTTCTGCCATTCAAATCACCTCTCCCCTAAATTTCTGTTTTGCTATTTTCAGTTTTTCTCCAGTGTCTTTTACTACCGCACTGCCAGCGATTCTGCCAGTCTCCCCGAGCAGCACGCGTATTTCTTTAAGTTCACTCAGTATTTGGGTGAGCATAGTTTCAAACTTCCCGCTTCCGCCCTCCAAATTCCCGCTTCCTCCGCGTATTCTCTTCCATGCATCTTGAATCGCGTCCTTCGGGTTCTCAAACCCCGGAATTTCTACCACAGTTTTTGCTCCTTCGATTCTAATTGTAAACAGTCCAAATATACTGCCAACCAGCGAACCAAAGCCGCGCTTTACAATGCTTATGTCTTTGACATTTTCATACGGAATTATTATTTTTATTTTGCTCATGAACCCTCTTTTCACAACCACTTCTTTTTCCGTAAATGCATACTCAAAAGTTCGCGTGTGAATCTCCGTCCAAAGCACGAAGAGCGCAAAGATTACTGCAGAAAACCCAAACAATGTTGAGAAAATCAAATACCCATTGCTTGCTCCTTCAACAAGCTGAACTCCTGGAGGCAGAAGGAACAGGTAAAGGAACGCACCGACGATCCAAAGGACGCCAAGTGCAAGTATGATTTCCGTAACCCACACATATTTTATGCGGGTGTTTATTCTTTCCATCGCTTTCCACCGTTCTTCTTTTCTTTCTATTTTTATTCCACCAGAACGCTCAGCGCTTTCAGAAGCTGGGGCCGCGCAACGAGCACGTCTTTCACAACTCCTGCATATTCGCCTTTCAGCAAAGCATCAATTGCCTTGTCATCAAGCTTTGAAAATACGACATTCAAGTCGTCATCATTAAGCTTCTCAAGAACCTTCCTGAGCATGAGCCGCTTGAGCAGTTTTCTCTCATTTTTTGCTCTCCATTTTTTATCATAATCGCCAAGCTTTGCGGCGCTGACATCTCCGCTTTTTACTGCATCTGCAGCGACTTCTCCTGCAATCACTCCAGCATCCATTGCCAAGCATATGCCGCCTCCATGAATCGGATCAACTTGATGCGCAGAAGTGCCTGCAACGATTAAACCATCTGCAACAAGCTGTTTAAGCGGTTCGCCTACTGGAATCAAGCCGGCTTTCACTGCAACCGGCTGCGCGTTCTTGAATCTCTCAAGCTTTAAGAATTTCTTCAAGTAATCAATTGCATGCCCTTTCTCTAATCCTCCAATTCCTACGCCAACGTTTGCTACGTCCTTTCCTTTCGGGAAAACCCAAACATAGCCTCTGGGCGCCCATTCTCTGCCAAAGTAAATTTCAATCAAATCACTGCACGGAACATTCACCATTTCATACTCAATTCCAAAATCCGTATCATAGAGCGTTGCGGCTGCGTTTATGCCCGCCATGCGAGCAACAGTAGATTCTCCTCCATCAGCGGCAATCACAACCTTCCCCTCAAGCTCAATCTTTTCTCCTTCGCTGTCTACCTTGACTCCTGCAACCTTTCCGTTCTTCTTAATAACATCGATAACTTCCGACTTAATCATAATCTCAGCGCCTGCTCTCCCTGCGTCTAGCGCCAAATCCTTGTCAAAGATTTTTCTGTCAACCACGTATCCCTTGGTTTCATTGTTTCGTATTTTTACCTCGTGCTTCAGATTCGGAGAAACAAGAACTGCGCCGTTTATGTGCGCAGAAATTGCTTTTGGATTCATTTCCATCTGGAATTCATCCATCCAATGCTGTCCAATTCCTTCTCCGCATCTCACTGGAGCCCCTACTTCTTTTCTTCTTTCAATCATAATCACATTTGCGCCCATTTTTGCAGCGGTTTTTGCTGCCATGCTTCCCGCAGGGCCTGCGCCAACAATAATTATATCGTACATAAAATCATCCTCTCTACTTCTCAAGCGTTATCGCATTCATAGGGCACGCGCGCACGCACGTTCCGCAACTTTTACAATCACCAATTTCGACATACGTCTCCTTCAAACGCAGCGCAAAGTAAGGGCAAACGCCCACGCACGCGCCGCAGTACATACATTTGGTTTTGTCGATTTTTATTACCAAAAAATCCCCTCTTTAAGCCTCTTCGTATTCTTTATCGTTAAACTTGTAAATCAATTTATAGTTTTCCTTTCCTTTTCTGCCCGTGAAAACCTCGTCTTTTGCGCCTTTCGTGCGCTCTCCATGAACTGGGTCCATCACGTGCGTTTCACCATTGAGCTCGAAGATGACGAACGGATGCTTTTCGCCGTCTGCTTCAATTGCAACCATCGCAGTTTGATTCTGGAGCGCGAGCAGAAGAGAGCAGAGCAAAATGCATTTGTCCATTTCGTCCGCGGCCCCCGCGGAAACAATCTCCTCTGGAGCCAGCCAGAATTCAACTGGAAGCGTTTCGTTCTTTATTTCGTCGCGAACATAAGCAAAAGCCTTCTCTGCAGCTGCAAGAAAATCCCGCTCGTAAAGATACGGATGAAACTCGTCGAGAAGCTTCTCCTTTATTTCCTGCACAGTTTTATCCTTGGGCTTAACCAAACTTCTCAATTCAGTTATGCTTTTGTTCTCGCCTTCCTCAATTTTATCTGCGTATTTCTCAATTACGCGGCGGTAAAGAAGCATTCTCCTTCTACATTCCGCATATTCCTCCTCTTTCGTTGGAGGGCATTCTGGCATTACTACTGCGCTGCCTTCCTTAATTTCCTTCTTCTTTTTCCTAATGAAAGGTAGCTCTATTAAAACGGAAACTATCTCGAAAAGCATATAACCTTACTTTGAGCATACTGAACTTTATATTCCTATGGGTTTTGGGTGCTTCGAGGTATAAAACAATGGAGATAACATTCTACGGCGGAGCCCACGAGGTTGGGAGAAACTGCATTGGAGCGCGCGACGAGAAAGGAACGCTTCTTCTTGATGCGGGCGTTAAACTAGGAGAGCGCGAGGAATACCCTTTGATTACAGAGCGCGAACTCAAACTCTACCACGACATAGCAATTACGCACACGCACCTCGACCACGCAGGTTTTCTTCCGTACATTTTCAAGAAGGGTTTAACTCCCAAGCTCTATGCAACGAAACCTACACGCGACCTCATGCAGCTTCTTCTTTCCGACTACATGCGCATACGCGGAAAGCGCACCTTTGGCGAGAAGGAAATCAACGCAGTGATGAAGGCCTGCAAGCAACTCAACTACTTCACTCCTTCGCAGACAAAGCTTCCCTTTACCTTTCACCGCTCGGGGCATCTTCTCGGAAGCGCGCTCACGCTCGTTAAAGGAACCCACAACAGCTCGCTTCTCTACTCGTCGGATTTGAATACGCGCGGAACAAAGCTTCTGAGTCCTGCCGAGCAGGGCTTGCATGCGCGCACTCTCATTTTAGAGAGCACCTATGGCTCAAACGCAGACAAGCTTCCTTCTGTTAAGGATGCATCTAATCGACTCTGCGACTCCATAAATGAAACAATGATTGAAGGCGGAATTGTTCTCATTCCCTCGTTTGCAGTCGGCAGAGGGCAGGAAATTCTTCTCACGCTCGAAAGCTACATGAAGAGCGGACTTCTTGAAAGAGTGCCAATTTTTGTTGACGGAATGATAAACAAGGCAATGCGAATCTACCGCCAGAACATCGACCACGCGCGACCTGAAATTCAGAAGCGCATTCTCCTAAGCGAGGACGACCCGTTTGAGAGCGAGTTTTTCAGAACTCCTGCTTCAAAAACCAAGCACGAGGTTTACAAGCAGCAGTGCATTATTGTTACAACTTCCGGCATGCTTACCGGAGGCCCAGTTCTCGACTACTTAAAGAAGCTCGCGCCCGAGCGCCGCAACAAACTAATTCTAGTGGGCTACCAAGCAGAAGGAACTCTTGGGAGAAAGTTTTTGGACGGCGCGCGCTCAGTTGACATCAAGGGAACTCATGTTGAAACCAATATGGGCGTTGAAACTGTTTCTTTCAGCGCGCACGCAGACCAAGCAGGCTTGATTCAGTTCGCGCGGAGCGTAAAAGGGCTTGAAAAGCTGTTCATAATTCACGGAGAAAAGAACAAGCCGCAGGAGCTCGCGGACGCGCTCAAGAAGCCGAAGCTGGAGATAATAATTCCGAACAACGGAGAAACGTACAGAATCTAAATAGTCTTCACTTCTTCTTTTACTTTTTACTCGTAAGCTTTGCACGCGCCTGCAGGAGACGAGCACTTAATTATTTTAGTGCCTACGCCCGGAGGAAGCGTTTCAGGAATTTCTACTGATGCACTAAACTCATTCACATTCGGGTCTGCATTCAGTGCTTCTGTATAATCGCAAACACCGTAGCAGTTTCCATCTTCTGTACCTGCGCACATAAACTCAGGCGCACTTCCAAGCTCGCTCAGCGTCTTATACCCGCTTCCTTCTCCGCAGTCAAGCTTCACGTAAACCGAACTCGGCGTGCTCTTCTTGAACGCGCGGTACTCAATTGTAATCTTGTTTATTTTTTCATCAACTGCATCTGGTTCTGTATAAACAATGCAATACGGCGTTGCCTTTACCGTAAGTGCGTCGCTTGTGCTTCTAGGGAACGGCAAAACAATACTTGCGTTTATTTCATAAACTCCATCAGTAAGCTTGCTTATGAGCTTCGGGTCCCCGCTTACCAAAAATGGATTTTCCAAATCTGTGCAGAATGTTCCGTCACTTCCAGCAACTGCACTCGTTTCGCCGCGCCACGCGTGGTTTCCATCATAAACAGCAACAATTACATTGGCCGAATAGCCCCTCCACAATCCACTTATGTACGCTTCAACTGTTCCGCACGCGCGCACGAGCGTTGGCTTTCCTTCGTCAACTTCGCTTGGGCTTACTGAAACGCTTATTCTCGCATCGTCCGGCTCAAACGACTGCGTCTTCAGCTTTCCAAGCGTTACGTTTGCAGGAGAACCTTTGCTCAAATATCCTCCGCTGCACGAATCAAATGCTTCTGAAGCATAAGGAACGCTCGCGTTCATGTCAAATGCATCTCCGCCAGCAGGCGGCATAGGCGCATTAAATGAAGCAATAATAGTAAGTGTTGCTCCAGGCGCAACAATCCAGTCTGCGCTCGGGTCTGCAATAGACGGCGCGCTGAATGTTGCGCTTGCATAGTTCGCTTCAGGAAGCGAGTAGAGTTTAAGGTTCGCCTTGTCTATTTTCGCGTTCATATCTCCGTTATTCTTCACGCTGAACGATACTGCAACAAGCGAGCTTGCGTCTGCTGTTTTTTCACTGTCCCATATACCCGATTCCACAATCAAAGTGCCGCTTCCATCCGTATACGTATTGGAAATAGTAACCGTTCCGTCTTTCTCGAGAATTGGGCCGACTGGAGAGGCGGTTGCGGTTATCGTAACGACATCACTTCTCAAAGGAGTTGTCAAATCCATTCCATTCTGTCGGTTTCTATAAAGATACTGCTGTTTTTGCCCTGCACTGTCATGCGCTTCTATAAACCCAAGACATCCAGTTAACGCAATGTCTGATCTCAAACTGTATGTTCCGGTTGCAATATTTTCTATTTTATACAGCGGTTCTGTAGAAGAACCTAAGTCATACCTCCCAACTTCCACATCTGAGCCGCTGTCAGTTCTGTAAACAACTGCGTTTCCCCCGCAAACCACATTTACTTTAGCCGAATCATCTTCAGTAACTGCTCCACCTGCGCTAAAATCATAAAAGATATATTTTGCAGGCTGAAGCACTGCTGAGCTTCCAATCCCATAGGGGTATTCCTCATTTACGCCTAATCTGTTCGGCTGTGTTGTCATTACATCCAAAAAAGAACTCGTGCCAAGCCATAAAATATTCTGAACCGATGCTGCTACTATTATTCCAGAAACATCTGCCACTCCAGGAACCTGCGTATATGCCGTAAATCCTCCAGACGTGCTCCCCCACCTATAATCTGCTCCAGCTGCAATGCTGTTTGGGCGCACAATTACTGTTCCCCCGCTGCATACAGTTGCCCCCGAAGAAATTTCATTTTCAACTCCTCCCGTAGTTGATGCATACGTCACACGCATTCCATTAGTCAAACTAATCAGGCTGGTTACTTCATAGTGTGGAGTATCTGTTCCTGTGTCAAATTCCCATCTAAACGTTTCACTCCCAGTTCTGGTTTCTGCAAAACTAAAACTAGGGCACGCTAAAATAACAATAAGAACAAGCAAAACACCTCGGCTTAAATACTCTTTCCTGCTCAACATCAACCAACCTTACTCCCCATTCTTTTTTATTGCTCCCAGCCACTGCCACATAGGCGCCAAATTTATATCGTATCCAACATTAAAGCTTGCTCTGTCCTCTTCATCCCATTTTACTTTCATTATTACGGTTTGGTTTTCCCAGCTCAGCGCCACAGTTCCAGCTACTCCTAATTCTGCGCTTCTTCCTTTAGGCATCTCTGCTGTTGCGCTCCCAAATAATTTTACTTGTATTCCCTTTCCAATATCACCAAGGTCCCACGCTACTTCAAGCTCGCTCGACGGCATCAATTCTCCTTTGCGTTCTCCTTGTTTTTCATAAATCATTCCCTCATAAAGCGCACACGTAGCTCCTTTTCCCCACGGAGACCTTTTTTTTTTAGTAGCTATCCTATTGCTTAGTTCCGCAACGACGTTTCCATCTACGCTCTGATACCCTAGCTTGTTAAATGAAGCAACCATTTCTCTTAATTTTAGTTTGCACAACGAATTGACTAATGCAGATGTGTCTCCCAATCCCGTTGCATACTGAGCGCTAAGGAACTCATCTTCAGCATATGTAACAGTCAATGCTCCCCCCACATACGCCATCCTAACCGTAAATCCTCCAATATAACTCTCCCCAAGCTTCTTCCTTTCAGCAACTACCTTTTCCGGGTCATCTGTAATGACCGTCTCATATCTGTTCTTTTTTCCAAATATTATTGCAGTAAGTTGTAGCTGGCCTTTAGTAAATGGAACATCAACATACCCTTTCTTCAACGGCAGCCAGCTCATCTGTATCGGCACCGTCCAGTAGTTAGAGCTTTTGATTGTAAGTTTATTTAGGCCTTCAACAGTTATCCTATCAAAGAACTGCGTTCTAAGCTGTGAATTCGGCTTCAGCATCTCTTTTATGCGCGGAACATCAAACTCTTTCATCGCATTTTCAAAGTCGCTCCAACTACCTCCAACAAGATCAGTTTCTACAAGAACTTTATTCTTTTTCAGTTCATTTAAAATTGTCTCTCCAACATTTTTCTTCAAATTCCAAATTTTATTGTATGCACTTTCATCCGTAACTAAACCCTCCTCTTTGAGTTTGTTCAACCCCTCCGTTTCTTGTATATAACCTGTTACTGCATTAAATGCAGCATTAAACGAAGCAATATCCCCAAAATGAGGCGGAATCGCCACTCTGCCCCCAATCCAGCTTATTTCGGCTACGTCTGTTTGTTTAGTCTCACTTCCTGCGTTTTCGCTGAATACGGGCACGCCTGCTATTTCTATTGCACCCGTTTCTTTTGAATTAACTATGACGCCAAAGCTGTCTTTAACATTCGCATCTACTTCTATCCCCTTCTTGCCTCTTCCAATAAACACAACATCGCGAATTGCAAACGAATAAATATATTGGTTATTCTTCTTGTCATACTTTGCCTCGCTAACCTCTACTTCATGTTCTGCTTTATCAATCGTTACATACCATTTTTCGCCGCGTTTTACTGCCCCCATTTCTCCAAGCGTCGCTATCTTGAATTTCAACGCAGCCAGCTCCTGCGGAGCTCTAAATCTATCTACGTTTTCAGTATAGTAAATCTTGCCTTCAATGTCTATGGGTGAACCTTCAGTCGCGCTTCTTTCCTCTATCTTAGCGCTTATTTCGGGCTTTGTAATCGTGATTTTTTTTGCTATCCATTCATCTTTATCCTTATATACACTCAGCGTTTTTTCAAGAGTTTCATCATCCACTACTTTAAACTTTCTCTCGTATGTCTTCAGTTTCATTCCTGCATCAATTTTACTGCGCAGTTTATCCATAACATTTTCTCTTCCTACTCTGCTCAAAACGACATATTCTCCTAATTTTCCTTCAGCCGGCACTTCTACAGATGCTTTGCCGTTCATCACACTGCCAAAATTAGTGGGGCTAATCCTTGCACGGTTTACATAGCTTTCAATTTTCGATGCATCTGCATCTTTCATTGCCAATGTGCCTAATTTGTAGTCAACCAAATATACATCCGCACTTCCCATGCTAATTTGGCTAAAACTGCTTTTAACTGGAGGCGTAGATGTCCACATTTGAACGTTGTTAACATTTTCCAATCCTAAGTAAATCGGAGTTCCTGCTCTGTGCCATTCATCCAAAGACGCATCGCATTCTAATTTGTTCATCTTTTGGAAGCGCGCATAATCGAGTTCAATATCCAATTTTTTTGTGTCTACTCTCCTGTTTTCCATAAGCCACTGCATTGCTCTTCTTTCCATCTCCCGCTGTCCCTCTTTAGTATATATCCTATTTTCAATATCTACTGCGTTCCCTTCTTTTCCAAGCACTTCGATTCCTTCTAGTTTTGCCTTTGGATTGCTCGAAGAGATTATAAGATTCAATGCAATCAATACTGTTTCATTCGTTTTCGCTTCAACAACGTCCTCAGCCGATCCTTTGTTTATTATGCCTATCTTGCTCATACTGCCAAGTCTTTCTGGTACTCCGTTTACTCGTTCTGATGTTTCATACTCTTTTAGTTTTTCTTCTGTCAATTCTGCTTTATTCGCTCTCGCTTCTCTGGCTTTTGTTATTGCATCATAACCCTGCATTACGATAAAGGCAAGCTCATCACTCTTACCCCTGTATACTTTTTTGTTTGTGCGTATTGTTTCTGCAGCTTCGTCCAAACTCTTTCCTTCCTGCATCGCATCTGCAAATCCAGATACTGCTTTTTTCCAATCTGCCCCATAATAATCAGAACTTGCTTTTTCTCCTATTTTAATTCGCTCTGTTTCCCCCGCTTCTTTTTCTTCTTCCCCTTTAGAAATGCTCCACATTACATTAATGACTACCTGCTTCAATTCCTCTCCATTTACGCTTTCTTTGGAGTTTTCTTTTACTTCGCTTATCTTTTCTTCCATCGCCTTGTATGCTTCCCCAAATCCATTTGCCATTTGGGTTGGGAGATTTGGGTCGTATTTTACATTTATTCTGTCCTTAAGCATAAGGGCAGTATAAGTGATTCCCGATTTAACTAACGCCTCAACACTCTCATAAACTTTTTCTGCTTTTTGGATCGTTTTAATAGGTTTAGCTTCTCCAAATTCCCCGTTAAAATCTAATTTATATATTTCCGCATTTGTACTAAGCAAAGCAAAATTCAATTTTGGAATAAGATAATTTCCAAAGGTCTTTTCCACAATTATACTAGCAAGCTTAAGTGCTTCTGCCTTGTACTCCCATCCTTTTTCTATTCCTTTTTCTTTCTCATTAATTCCCCATTCAGTAGTAAGCGCAACAATCTGCTTTAACATATTTCCTTCTACATATTTGTTCACGAAATTTTCGGACCAATCTGCCATCCTATTCTTTTTTGCATTATACTCCTCCATTGATTTGCAATAAACTTCGTACGTGTACTCTGCTTTCTTCTCAATTGTTTCTTTGGTGTCTTTTTTGCCCAGATTGCTATAAACCGCTTCTATTGCTTTTACTGCAAAGACATCTGTCATCTTTTCTGGATCAAGCCAAAGAAAGACAGCTGAACCATTATAACCATACCCATATTTTGCATCAATTGCGTTTGCTCGTTTCCTTACCGCCTCTATTGTGATATCCAATGTTTTAAGCCCACTATTTTTTGTGGCGCCAACTATCGTACTAATAAGCGAAGGGTTCTCTTTCACTAGCTTCAGCGCTTCTCCTCCCTTTCTCTTCAGATAACTATACTCATCAAGTACCTTATCCCGTTCGCTCTTACGCATAGTTTCTTTCATGCATCTTTCAGGGTTTATTTCAACTGATGCAAATGCTTTCAAAATACAGTTCCTGTCAGCTTCTGCGTACTTCTTTTTAGCACACCACTCCTCTATCTTTTCGTTTGCTTCTATCTCTTCTTTTAGCATATACAAATTCGGCCTAAATACTTCAAAGGCAGTTTCTATGTTGTATATTTCATAATCGCCGCTTCTCTTAATTACTTTTTTTTCATTTGTACTTTCGTCTGCAAAATCTACCAGATTTCTTGC
>JBDROI010000009.1:0-5647 GCA_043810245.1 Microcaldota archaeon | reverse complement strand
GTTGCAAACACGCCTGCAACGAGAAAAAGAGGAAGAGCACTGCTTCCCATCACGCCGTATGCATCTATTAATATATAGGCAATGAGGAGAAGCGCGAAGAAAAGCTCAATTGCCCAAGCAAGAGGAGTTAAGAAGAGGCTCGCAAGATTTTCGAGGAGCGGGCGAGTTGAGCGGAAGGGAAAAATAAGAGTCCAGAGTGTGTATTCCCCGGGAACAACCTCCTCATTCTTCATTTTGCGCGCAATGTATAGCGAGAAAACTACGAAGAACAGAAGAATTACTAGAATTATTGGAACTGCGATGACGCCGATTGTTGAAACAGTGTTTGAAAGATTCAGCTCAAAACCGCTCCAGTCAAATTTTAGGGAGTGTATTTTTTGGTAAGAGGAGCTCGCGCCTTCTGCACGTATTGCGAATCTGTGGAATTCAACTGTTTCTCCGCTGTAAACTGCGCTCGGCTTCCATTCTGCTGAAAAGGTTTCTCCCGAAGAAACATATCCAAGCTCTTCGATTTCCTCCCATTCTCCTTCATCTTCGCTCGGCTGTTCGACAGTAACGCGCAGTTCCTCGTTCGCGTTGTTTGTTACGCGCACATTAATTGCCAGCTCGTAAGGCGAATCTTCGGGCGAAACGCTTCGGGGAGCATCGATTTGAATGTCTACTGTGTTCTGCTCTGCGAAAGAGAGGCAGGAAAAACTCGAGAGCACTAGAACGAGCGTGAGAAGTGCAAGAAGGTTTTTGCCCATGCCCTAAATTTCCCGCGCGAGTTTATAAAAGTAATGCTGGGGAAAAAAGAAAAACAAAAAATAAGAAAAGCGGGGCGCGCGAGCGCCCCATGTTTGCTCGCTTTGTTCTCTGATTAACGCTTGCTTCTTACTTTATTAAGTCGTCAATCTTCGTTTTCTTCTTCGCGAGAACGTCAGCAACTGCATCCTTGCCGCCCAAACCGAGAGCTATTGCACCGCCCAAGCCAATCATGAGCACGAACGCACCCAGTGTGTAGGTGAACGCAGTCTCAAGAAGGCGCGTGTTCGCATTCGGAAGCAGCATTGGAAGAGCAATTACGAATGCATTGTAGACGATGAACACTTCGATGATGATGCCAACCATGTTTGCAAACGGCATCTTCTTCGAAGACTTCATCTTGTTCGTTATGTACTCGCCCGCAAGCAGACCTGCTGCAAGCACAACTACTCCTTTAGCGAGCTCTGGAATGTATGCATTCAAACCATTGCTCAGCGTTGTCAAGTAGGGTATGCTTACTACGCCTGCGCCTATTCCAAGGAATGCAACCAGCACCCACAAGTAGAGCAGGAGCGCAAGTATGTCCGTAATTGTAAATCCAAGGAGCGCATCGTTCAATCCGTGCGCATGTATTTCTTCCTCGAGCTTTATCTTACCGAGGAAGCCCTTCAATATCGCCGCCAGTACTTTTGCTACGAGATAACCAATGCCGAGAATAATTAGGAGCACGATTGCGGCAATTATGCCGTTAACTATATTGCTTCCAACCTTCAGCGCCTGGTCTATTGTATTCTTGCTTGCGTCTTCGACAATTTTGTTAAAGTCGATCGCCATAACTCAACCACCTCGCTCCTTCTTTCGTGCGCTGTCTTTTTAAGAGTTTCTCTCCTTTTAGGGCATTCTTAGGGGTTTATATACCTGTTTTGAGAAAGTTATTAAGGAGACAGATATTATGGAAACCAGTGTTATTGCTAGACAGCTTGAGCCACCGCTTCAAGTGGTTAGCCGGAGCAATTCTCAGGAGCGCACATCGCTAAGGGATACGGCTACTGAAAGCATAATAAAGAAGTATACGAAAGCAGAAGCTCGCAAAATAATCGGAGTGAGCAAAAAAACCATGAACATGTGGATTGGGAAGGGATTCGTAAGCGTTGATGAAAACGCGTGGATTTGGAGCGAAGAAGTGGAAAAAGTCAAGGCAGTTCATGAGAATGTGCTTGGGCTGCAGGAATTCGCCGATAAGTTCAGGGTAAAGGTGCGCGTAGTGGAAGTTGCACTTGATAAAGGAGTTGTTGTTTCTACCCCGAAAATTAATGGAAGCCGAGGCGTTCATGTCGGCCAAGTTGAGATATTTGCGAAATATCTTAATGAAACTGCAAAAAGAACGAGCTCGGGGAAGATAATCCACAGAGCAGAATCGCCGGTTGGCGCACTTGTGCGCGAGTTTAAGCTGAAGAGAAAGGTTATTGAGAAACTGATAGCCACTGGTTTTATAGAAAGCAAAAACAGAAACTGCAAGCTCACGCCCGAAGAAGTTCAGAAAGCAAGAGAAAAACTTGAAGTGCTTGCAAAGCTTGTTGAGAAATGCAAAATAAGCGTAAAGGCGGCATGCAAACTTATTCGCAGGGGGCATGTAAATTCAATTGAGCAAATTGAAGAACTGGAGAAAAAAATTCTGCGAAGCGTCAGTAAGACAGACGCGGCAAAAAAACTGGGAATGAGCCTAGGTTCGCTGGGAAGGAGAGTCAATAATGAAAGAATCAAAACAACAATTGGGGGAAGAGTGCTTGTTGAAGAAATAAAAAGAGTGGAAGACGAGAGATGCGGAAGCTATTCATTCGAAGAGTTTGAAGCGGAGTTTGGCGTAAGCAGGAAAGCGCTGAGTGACAAAATTAAGAAAGGGCGCATACAGAAGGAGATACTGGTTACTGGAGAAAGAAGAATTCCTGCTGCAGACGTATTTAAAGTAAAGGAAGACGTGCTCACCAAAGTTGCGTATGATGCTGCTGCAGAAATTATGGGAATGAATAGGAGAAAACTAGTCGAGCATATGAAAAACTTTGGAATACTTCCAGTAAAACGCATTTTCTGCACTACCTCGGAAGATTATATAGATGTGGACGATTTGGCGCGCTTAATAAACAAGTGTTATGGAATAGAGATGGCCCCGGTTAAATGCTTTAAAGCGGATACGAAGCCGCTTCCGAGCGGAATTCAGCATTATTTGGTCCTGCGCACGAAGCTTGGGGATAAATGGGCGGAGGAAACCCTGGTTAAGAGCTACACGCGCGCAGTATGGCGGAACGCGCGCGGAAATGAGGAGAAGGCGCATCGAAGGTTTACGGAAATTCCCAGAATGATAGAGAAGTTTGATTTCAGCAAGGTAAACGGATGCAGCACTCCGTTTATTGCATATATGTTCGCAGCACTGCGCAACAATCACAATGCACAGAATATAAGTGAATGGAGAGAGCCAAAGGAGCTTTCGTTTGACGAAGATATCGGAAATGGTGAAAGAAAGAAAAAGCCCAGCCTTCACGATGTGGTGTCGGATAAGCGCAGGTATGCAAATCCGGTAGAAGCGTTTGAGCGAAGCGAGCTTATCGAACAGCTTGTGCATGTGATAGACAACTGCCGCAACTTAACGGAGCAGGAAAGAATGGTGATTAAGATTCGCTACCGGCTTTTGGATGAACTTCGCGGCAATGAATATGACAACAATTTGATAACTTTTGAGGAAGTGGGGGCGCTTATTGGAGTTAAGCGCCAGCGTGTAAAGCAGATTGAGGAAAAAGCACTTAGCAAGATAAGAAAAAGCGGAGAGATTAAAATGCGCTTTGGTGCGTACAATAACTGGAAGAAATTGGAGAATGAAGAGAGCTTATTTTAGTTGGCTTGCTTTCCAGAAGCTATAAGCCATTGTTTTTGATAATTTTTTGGTAGAAGAAGGCGCTGTCCTTCCATGTTCTCTTTTGAGTTTTGTAATCAACGCGGATCAAGCCGAAGCGCTTGGAGTAGCCGAAGAGCCACTCAAAATTGTCCATTAGCGACCAGACGAAGTAGCCTTTGACTGGAACTCCTGCCTTTACTGCTTCGCGGAGTTTTTGAATGTGGAGGCGCAGGTAGTCTATTCGTTCTGCGTCGTGAATTTTTCCATCTTTAGTAATTTTATCGTTAAACGCGCACCCATTTTCCGTAATGTAGATTGGGATGTTTCTGTAGTCCTTCTTTATCTTTAGAAGCAACTCGTAGAAGGCGCGCGGGCATATCTCCCAGCCCATTTCGGTATATTTTGCGTTTTTGACTCGAATGGGGACGGCTAAGCTGTTTGCATTCTTCTTACTAAGCACTTCCCGCGTGTAGTAGTTGACTCCCAAAAAGTCAATAGGCGAACTTATTAAATTCATATCGTTTTTTTGAATTGATGGCGCCGAGTAGTTCGTTTGAAAGAAGTTCAGCAGTTCGCAAGGATATTTTCCCCTAAGAAGCGGGTCCAAAAACCACCTGTTTCTAAACTGGTCGTGTTTCTCTACTGCGAGCTTGTTCTCCTTTGAATTGAAGGCAGAGTAGATGGGGCACAAGTCAAGCGTAATCCCTATCTTTCCCTTAAGCTTCATCTGCCTGTATCTTTGGACTGCTTTTCCGTGGGCGAGAAGAAGATTGTGCGCAGCTTCAACCGCCTTTGGGATGCTGGCAATTTCGGGAGCACGGTCGCCTATTGCATAGCCGTGGTCTACTTGAATCCATGGCTCATTGAGCGTAATCCAAAGTGAAACCAAATCTCCTAATTCTTTGAACATGCGTTCTGCATATCGTGCAAACCAATTTGCAGAGTTTCTATTTGCCCAGCCTCCTTTTTTCTGGAGTGCCAAGGGAAAATCGCAGTGGTAGAGAGTTGCAACGGGTTTGATGCCAGCGCCTAATAGCGCCTTCGCGAGCTTTCTGTAAAATTCAACGCCTTTCTTGTTTATTCTGCCGATTCCTTTTGGAAAAATTCGAGGCCATGAAATGGAAAAACGGTATGCTTTGAGCCCAAGCTTCTTCATCTGCTTGATGTCTTCTGTGTATAAGTGATAGTGATTGCATGCAATTTTTCCGTCATCTCCATTCTGGATTGCTCCACGTTTTCTGCAGAAAGCATCCCAGATGGATTCGCCTTTTCCATCCTCGTTCCATGCGCCTTCTATTTGGTAAGCAGAAGTGGCTGCGCCCCAAATGAAATCCTTTGAAAAAATGTGTTTTGACATGTTATCCGCTTCGCTACCCGCTATGCGTCTCTATGTTTATAAACTTTATAAGCATTAATTTTTGCGAGTATGCAAATGCAACCTGTTCTTGAACATTGTGCCAACTGCGGAAGATGCTGTAATCGGTTTGCTGTGTGCGTTACGCATAAGGACGTTCAAAGACTTGCTGATTTTCTTAAAATACACCCGCGCGAGTTTTTGGAGCTGAACGAAGACTCAAATGAAAAGACGCGCGCATTCCCCGCGCTCTTGGTTGATGGAAGAAAATGCATTTTGTGCTTAAAAAGAAGAAAGAATGAGCACTGCTTGTTCTTTAAGCATGCAAAAGGGTGCGCAGTTTATGAAGCAAGAAGCGCAGTTTGCAGAGTTTATCCGTTTGAGCGCGGAGAAAACGGAGAAATTCGGTTTATGGAGAGCGCGCAGTGCGCTGAAAGATGGGAAATTGGAGAGGAAGAAAAGAAGCGGGCTGCGCGCGATATTGGAGAGTATGAGAGAGCACTCGGAGAGTTTAGAGAGATTGCTGAAAAATGGAATAATAGGGGCGGCTCGTTTGAGGAGCTTCTTCAACTACTGCTTGGGAAGAAGAGCTGAAAGTTTTTCGCGCGAGTTTTCAAGGAATGAAGCAACTGCCGGCTCGCGCGTGTGCTTGAGGCATT
>JBDROI010000008.1:0-4138 GCA_043810245.1 Microcaldota archaeon | reverse complement strand
CAGTTCCTGTTCCAATTGCAATTCCAACGTTGGCAGCAGCAAGCGCAGGCGCGTCGTTTATTCCGTCGCCAACCATCGCAACCACGCGCCCTTCTTTTTGCAGTTTCTGAACTTCCTTTTCCTTGTCTTGAGGAAGAACTTCTGCAAGCACGCGCGTTATGCCTACTTGCTTCGCAATTGCATTCGCAGTTGCTCTATTATCTCCAGTTATCATTACAACTTCAATCCCGCGCTTTTGCATCACTTCAACTGCTTCGCGCGAGCTTTCTTTTAGCGTATCTGCAATTGCAATTACTCCAGCAAGCTTTCCATCCGCTCCAACATAAACTGCAGTTTTTCCTTCTTCCTCAAGTTTGCGCGCCTTCTCGCCAAGCTCTCCAATCTCCACACGCTCCTCGCGCATGAACTTCTCATTTCCAATGCTTACTTTTTTTCCGTTCACGCTTGCTCGCACTCCCTTTCCAGAAACAGCCAAGAACGAAGTCGGCTCGCGAACCGCGATTCCTTTTTCTTTTGCATACTTCACAACTGCTTCAGCAAGCGGGTGCTCTGAATTCTTTTCAACCGAGCCAGCGAGCGCGAGCAGTTCCCTCTCTTCAACTCCACGCGCAGCAGCAACATCAGTAACAGATGGCTCTCCTTTCGTAAGCGTTCCAGTTTTATCAAGAACCACTGTATTCAAGCGGTGCGCATTCTCCAAACTTTCTCCGCTTCTTATCAAAATTCCATTTTCCGCGCCTTTTCCAGTGCCAACCATTATTGCAGTAGGCGTTGCCAAACCGAGCGCGCACGGGCACGAAATAATCAAAACTGCAACTGCATTGAGCAGAGCAAGCGTAAACTTCGGTTCAGGGCCAAAGAAATACCACGCCCCAAAAGTAAGCGCGGCGATTGCCATTACAATCGGGACAAAAATTCCAGCAACTGTATCCGCGAGCCTTTGAATCGGCGCTTTTGAGCCTTGCGCTTCTTCAACCAATTTCACAATCTGCGCAAGCATTGTTTCGCTTCCAACTCGCTTTGCTTCGAAAACAAACGAGCCGCCTTTGTTTATTGTTGCGCCTATTACTTCGCTTCCTTTTCTCTTCATAACTGGCATGCTTTCCCCGCTTATCATAGACTCGTCAACAGCGCTTTCTCCTTCAACAACAACTCCATCAACAGGAATTTTTTCCCCAGGTCTCACGCGCACCAAATCTCTAACCACTACTTCTTCAACCGGCACATCAATCTCCTTTCCATTTCTAATTACGCGCGCAGTTTTCGCGCGCATTCCCATAAGCCTTTTTATTGCTCCCGCGGTTTCTCCTTTCGCGCGTGCTTCGAGCAGTCTTCCAAGCAGAACAAGTGTAATAATTACAACGCTCGTGTCATAGTAAACAGCAGGCATCTCGCTTCCAAATGCAAACATCGCAGGCGCAAATGTTGCTCCAACACTATACAAAAACGCCGCGCTCGTTCCAACTGCAACCAATGTATTCATATCCGCGCTTTTCTGCTTCAGCGCAGCAAAAGCTCCTCTATAAAACTGAAAACCTCCCCAAAACTGAACCGGACTTGAAAGCAGAAGAAGCGCAAGCGGCTCGCGCAGAACAGCAGGTACAAGCGATGAAATTCCAGGCATACTTCCAATAACAACAACTGCAGAAAGAAGCGCGCACACGTAAAATTTGCGAGTTAGATTTGCGAGAACTTTATTCTTCTCATCTTTCGTTTCAGCAGCTTCAGCTCCAAATTTCTCTTCGCCAAGCGCCTCATAACCAGCGTTCTCAATTGCATTTTTCAGTGCATCATAACTCATTTCGCCTTCGTACTCTACGCTCGCCTTGCTGCTCGCAAAGTTCACGCTTGCTTTTTTAACTCCTTTTACTTTTCCAAGCACTTTCTCAATTTTGAGCGCGCACGTGGCGCAGTCCATTCCGCCGATTTTTATTATTTTTTTATTTTCAGAAGCCATGATTTTCACCACCTAATACTCATTCATAATTCTAATTCCTTTCCTTGCTAATTTACTGCCTGCTTCCTAACCCCCGCAACCACATCCGCACGAGCCTCCACTTCCACAACTGCTCCCTTTTACTATATTACTGCTGCTCACCGCTCCGCTCGCAACAGCGAGCTCGGCAGCAGTTTTTTCTTTTGCGCTTCCAGTCACAATTATTTTTCCGCGCATCATTCCCATCCAGCACATATACTCAATTTCTCCTTCTTTCGTTGGAGTAAACTCAATCACGTTTTCTCCGCGCGAAAGTGCTTTTTCAATTCCCAAGCTCGGAATTTTCACCGCGTTATTGCACCCAGTTAGCTCCTTTACATCAAGCACCCAGCGCACGGGTTTTCCAACTTCCACAACCACGCTCGCTGGTTTATATCCATAAGAGTAAACTTCGGTGCGTATCAATTGAATTCCCCGCGCTTCTGCTGCAGATGCGTTCAACACAATTCCACTCTGCGCCGCGCTTGCAACCGGAAGAAATGCAAGCAATCCATTCCAAACCAGAGTTACTGCAAGAAGCATTACAACAACTGCGGACGCCTTCATCACGAGCGCGCTCGCGTTCTTCGTCAGCTTTGCAGTAAATACCCCAAACAAGCCGAGAAGAGGAGTAGTCCCAAGCGCAAATGCGAACAAAGCAAGAGCCCCAAGAAACGCGCTTCCTGTTCCTAAAGCATAAAGCTGCATTGCTTGAAGCGGGCCGCAAGGCATGAGCGCGTTCGCGAGTCCAAGTGCAATCGGATTTGGTTTTGGATGAGTTTCTGTTTCGCCTTCATTTTCCTTACCTGCTTCGCACGAAGCTACTGATGCAAAAGGCATCCTAGGAATAAGCGCAAATACTCTTCGCGCTTCGCTAACTCCAAGCAAACCGAGCGCATAAACTATCATGAGCAAGCCTGCAATTACTGCAATCGCCCCGCGCATCTCGGCAGAAACCACGAAGAACCCGCCAACTGCGCCAAGCAAAGCACCCACAAGTGTATAGCCGGCAATTCTACTTCCCAAGTAAAGAACAAGCGGAATATTATCGCGCACTCCAACCGAAACAGACGCGGCGAACGCACCGCACATTCCAACGCAGTGCACGCTTACCATAATCCCAAAAAGGAAGAGTGCAATCAAGCTCGCGCTCGAACCTGGCTGTGGAAACACAGCCTCTCCATTCAGCGCAAGCACAAGCGCCCCGAGCGCAATTAACACTCCAACAGCGAGCAATATTTTTGCTCCAGCATCTTTCATCTCCATTGATTCACTTTCCGCGAGCAGCGCTCGCGCTCAGTTAATGAAAGAAACACCTTAAGCAAGTACCTATGAAACTAGTTTCGCCGAACCGCAGGGGGGCTCTGCCCCCCTTCAGTTTGAGGTTCCTCCTGATTCCCCCCGCGCTACTTTAAGACGACAATGTTGGTCATTCCGCGGCGCTTTCGCTCAATTAGCCCGTCATGCTCGAGCTTATCCAAAATGCGCGTAATCTTGACTTTTGAGAAACCAGTTTCAGTTGCAAGGTCGCTTTGGTATGCAGAACCGCCCTTTTCTTTGATTATTGAAACTAGTTTCTTTGACTCTTCCGGCAGGTTTTCAGGAATTTCCATTTCCGATTTCTCCTCATTTCCATGCTTGCACTTGCAAGGCTCGCTAGCATCCTCTCTTTCCTTTCCATTTTTCTTCCCGCCAAAAACAGCAAAATACAAACCAAGCAGAAGAATAATTCCAGTTATCCCAAGCGAAACGGTTCTCTGCGTGTCTATTGTCTTGTACATCGGGCAAGCGATTCCGTGCGTGCAGGAAGTGTTCACAATGTCAATAAGCGCTTGGTCATAAGACCAAATGAGAAACAAAATTACAATCGAAATTCCGACGAGCACAAATCCTACCGCACGGTTCTCCAAATTACCACCTTCTAATGTAAGCTACATTTGTGCGCGTTCTATATATATTACTTGTTCTTCCTATCTCAATACATGCTCTGGACAGACAAATACAGGCCGAGAAAAATCTCGGAATTCGTAGGAAATGCCGAGCTTGCAGAAGAGGCAAAAAAATGGGCAATTGACTGGGAGAGGGGAAACCGCGGAAAGCCGCTTCTGCTTCACGGCCCAACTGGCGTAGGAAAAAATTCGCTCGCGCTCGCAATTGCTGAAG
>JBDROI010000007.1:0-2947 GCA_043810245.1 Microcaldota archaeon | reverse complement strand
AAAACAATCCCCTAACTTTTATTCTCCTTCATCTTCTTCAAAAAACTTGTCAAGATCGTTATCTTTTTCTTCTTCCTCTTCTTCTTTAGTCTCAAAGTAAATCTTGTTCGCGTTTATGCTTACTATCTTAAGCTTCATTTTGCAGTGCGGACACCGCAAACTCATGCCTTCCGTTGGCTCTTCAACTTCAAAACCTTCTTTGCATTCCGAACACGTTGCGAGCATTTCTCCACCTCTCCAATACGCCTAAATCTGCTCCACGAACTCCTTCTTTTCCGCAAGCTTTCCAGGAACTCCTACGATTGTTGAATTTGGCGGGAAAGACTTATTAACAACGCTCCCAGCGCCTACTTTCGAGTTAGCGCCTATCTCAATCGGCCCTATTAGAATTGCACCTGCTCCTACGACAACTTCATCTCCAAGCGTAGGATGCCGTTTTCCTTTTGCAAGCCCCTTTCCTCCAAGCGTAACTCCCTGATAAATAGTAACATTCTTGCCTATTTCCGCGGTTTCCCCAATTACTACGCCCGCGCCATGGTCTATGAAAAAGCCTTCGCCAATTTTTGCTCCTGGGTGAATTTCAATTCCCGTGAAAAATCTGGCAATGTTACTCATAAATCTCGGAATAATAGGAATTCCTAAATTGAAGAGCGCATGCGAAAATCTGTGCATCATCACTGCATGAACTCCTTGATAGCAGAGAAGCACCTCAACAATATTCGCAGCTGCAGGGTCGCGCGCCATCGGCGTCGTAATATCCCGAACTATTGTGTGCACTATTCCCATTCATTTCACCTCAAAACTTTCAGAACCAAACAAACTAAAACTAGAGAAAAGAAACTTCACTCTATTTGCAAAGTAAACCCCTTTCCATCTTGAAACCTCACTAAAATTACTCGCGCGGATTTAATAAACTTTCGTAAAACTTCTCAACTTTTTCCGCAGTTATCTCCCACGTAAACGCATTCACCGCGCGCTCCCTAGCTCCTTTTCCAAACTGCGCGCGCAGTTCCGCGTTGAAAGCAAACCTTTTCAGCTCGTCAAAAATTTCCTCTGCAGAATGCGCGTTCACGAGCATTCCGCTTTCGCGCGTCATAATTTCAGGAGTTCCTCCAACTGCCGTAGTTATAATCGGCAGGCCCGAAGCAAGAGCCTCGAAAAGAACAACTGCGCAGGGCTCCCAGAGAGAAGGAAGAACAAAAACATCCGCTGCTCTATAATAAAGCGGAAGCTCTTCTTCAGGAATTCCGCTCCTGAAGAAAACATCCTTCTCATTCTTAATTCCAAGCGATTCGCAGTGCACAATCAACTTTTCTTTCAGCGGCCCTTTGCCAACAAAGAGAAGTTTCGCGTGCTCAAAACCTTTCTCCTTTCTAAACGCAGCAAACGCATCAATCAAATATTTCAAGCCCTTCTGCTCAACAAGGCGCGCGTTTGTCATTACGACAAATTCATCTTTCACTCCAAGCTTCGCTCGCACGCTTTCTCCGCTCTTCTTTGGAGTAAACCTCTCAACATCAACTCCATTGTGAATTACCACTGTTTTCTCCTGCGCCTGCGGGGGAACAGTCACTCTTTTGGTATACTCGCTAACTGCAATAATTCCATTCATATTCTCCATTATTCTGTGCCCCCAAACTCCGTCGTAGAGCGCAGCACTCTTGTCAGTCATGAATGAAATTCCTTCGGGCTTAGCATTATGGAGAGTAAGCGCTGTTTTCGCCTTCTTCAGCTTAAGCGCAAGAAGCGCGCCAGCATAATACCAAAATCTATTGTGAATATGAAAAACATCTGCTTCTTCTTTCCGCAAATCATTGACAAAAAACGGGGCAACCGTAAACGGAGGAGGCATAAACGAAGGAAGCTTTTCCAAGTAGACGCTCGCGCTCCTCTTAATCTTAATTCCATCTAATTCTTCTTCGCGCTTCGTATTTGGAAGCTGGGAAGTCAAAACAACAATTTCATGCCCTTTCTTCGCGAGCCTCTTGCTAACTTCATAAACATTCTTCTCAGCGCCTCCAAAGTAAGGGTAAAAGAGCGGATCTAACATACATATCTTCATATAACCCACCATCAAACAGAAATCTTATCCCCGGCTTTTGGGGCAACTGCGTCATAGCCTTCTTCGCGAAGCTCCTGCGCAAACGTTTCGCAATGGTCTCCGTGAATGCACACAACTTTCTCGGGCGAACAGTCTTTCACGAGCTTCCACAAATCGCTTTTTCCCGCGTGCGCGGAAAAATCAAAATACTCAATGTCAAGTTCGATGTCCACGAGCCCCCTGTCAGTTTTCATCTGGCGCTTGTTCTGCACCCGCCAGCCATTTGTATTCTCAACGGAGTAGCCAGTGAAAATCACCTTGGAGTTCTTATTCTTAGCGTTGAGTGAAAGAAGATAACCTATTGCAGGCCCCCCTTCAAGCATTCCCGCAGTTGAAACAATCACGCTTGGCTCTGAAAGCACCTTCTTCCGCATTCCTGGAGTGCGCACCCAGTGAACGCGCTTCAGCGCACGTAACAGCGAATCATAATCGCGCACATAGCTCGGAAAATCAAGAATAATGTCGGACGCAGCTTTTGCCATCCCGTCTAAATAAATTTCCTCTCCAATCTTGAATCTGTTGAGCATCTGAACCATTTCCTGACTTCTTCCTACGGCAAAGCACGGAAATAATACATAGCCCCCGTCGTCAAGCGTCTCCCAGATTTCATTCTTGAGCTTTTTCTCCAGCTCCTTCCTATCGGGATGCTCGCGGTTGGCGTACGTGCTTTCTATCATGAGCACGTCAACATTCTCCGGAGGCTCGGCGCCTTTATGCAATTCCGTATCCTGAAGCTTAAAGTCGCCCGAGTAGCATATTCTTTTTCCATTCATTTCAATGAGCGCCATTGCACTCCCAGGTATATGCCCTGCGTCATGCATTTCCAGCGCCCAGTTCTTCATCTCC
>JBDROI010000006.1:0-10109 GCA_043810245.1 Microcaldota archaeon | reverse complement strand
TGTATTTGGTTCCAACGTGATTGCTTCTTCAAAATTTGTGCTTTGCGGATACAAGGCATATAAGGACGCACGTTGTATGGAAATTATGCGCACGTATGATTCTTCTGACTGTTATTATGTGGCTAATGTAGAAGCATGCATGAACTGCATGTTTTCATTTAATCAGCGCAGTAAAAACTATTTGATTGGGAATTTGCAGATGCCAAAAGACGAGTATGCCAAGCTGAAGGAGAATCTCTTAGAAGACATCGCAGAAACAATCAAAACAAAAAAGAAAATTCCGAGCATAGTGGATATAGTTGGAGCAGTTGGCCTGAAGGAAAAAATTAAACCTGTGAAAATTGAGATAAAACAAGCGTCTGCACTTACGGATATACGGCCTATTGAGAATGCTTTTGATGAAACGTGCAGAATTCTTCTTGGAAAAAAGCTTTCAGGAGGAATTGACAGATATGGGAAATGGCTAAGCAAACATACGGGCGAGCCTCCAAAGACTAAATCAGTTGTAAGCGGACGCGATGTGTTTGTGCCACAACTTGAATTTTACCTACCTATCAAAGAAAGATTTGTGACGCTTGAAGAATCGCTGGAGTTTGGAAAAAGAAAAAGCTCTGAAGAAGTTTTAGGCAAGCTTAAACTCTCGAATGCGGTGGAAAAATTAGCTGAAATAAGCTTTATTGCACCAGACGATGTCTATGGCAGGGTTTTGAATGCGATTGATTCTGTATCTTATGGAGATGGAAGCGTAAATATCTACAAAAGCGCAGTAGCTTACCGTTTAAAAAATGTAACACATTCGCTTTGGATCACTAATAGCGAATATATTTTTGGATCATACGTGGTGTTCTTTTCTAGCTTCTGCATAAACTGCTACAATTCAACTAATTTGACAAGATGTTTTGAAGTTGACAGTTCGACAGACTGCAATGATTGTTATTTCTGCCACAACTGCGAAAACCTAAAGGATTGCATGTTCTGCTTCAATACAAAGAGCAAAAGATATGCAATAGGCAACGTAGAAATTGGAAAAGAGAAGTATGAGAAAATAAAGAAGAGATTACTTGAAGAAATTGCTAAAACGCTTGAGAACAAAGGCAAAATTGATGCAAATATTTTCAGTATTGGCTGTGCTTCTGCTAGGTAAATAGTTTGTTCGGCGCGCACCGAACAAAACCGAAACTGCTTTTAAGCCCAAATGAGCACTAAATTAACATGGATGCTAGGAATAAACTGGCAATTGGAGTTGTTTTTCTTGTTTTAGCTGCAGCTGTGTACTTAGTTTACTTTACGTATTTTAATGAAGCGCGAGAAGGAAAAGAAGCAGAAGCAACAATGGGAGATGAAAATAGTGTATTTGCTACTGGAACGAGCGGAGCGGAAGAAGGAGAGCTCGATACTACTGTAAGTGTTGGTGCAACGCCTAAAAGCCAAGCATTGACAACTGCGAGCGGAGCAACGCCTCCAGAGGAGGAAAGCGAACTGCCCGCAACAGCTTCGCGCATAGCTGAAGGCGAACCTGCGCTCAACTGGCTTCCTGTAGCCGTTGTTCTTGCGCTTCTTGCAGTATTCGTAGCTTACACGCTTATTCAACGCAGAACGCCTATGGGAATGGAGAGGAGAGGCGCGCTTGAGAATGAAGTAGAACTATACAAAACACTCTCTTCTGACACGCGCCTTGGAATTCTAAAGGAGCTTAATGAAGGCGAGAGAACGCCTACTGATTTGAGCACACGTTTGGGAAAAAGCAAGGCAACTATTTCTGAGCACCTTGATAGGTTGGTTGACGTGCAGCTCGTTGAAAAAGAAGAGAAAGAAGGCAGAAAATGGGTGTTCTATAAGCTGACGTTTAAAGGGAAGGAAGCAGTAAAGAAGGAGAAAGGGTTTGGCGGGTAAGCGGGCTATCAGCTAATTCTGCAGTTACGCTACTCTGCGTTCTTAACCACAAAGTATATTCGCTGCGCGAGTGTGAGTATTGAGAGAATGCACGCTGCAACTATTGCGTAAGTCAGGTAGATCGGAACTCCTGCAAAGTACGCGGCGAGCATGCCGAGAAAAACTAGTATTATGCGCTCTGCGCGCTCAAGAATTCCGCCCATTTTGCTCAGCTTTTTTGAATCAGTAATTACTTTTCGGTGGTCTGCGTAAGCTCTGCTGAATGAAACCATGCAAGTTCCGACAAAGAGGAGAAGCGCGAGCCAGAACGCATAGGAAACGTAAAAGTCAGGCATTCCATAGAAGAACAAGCCAAAGAGAAGAAGCGCCTCAACAATTCTGTCTGCCATGCCGTCTAGATAGGCGCCTAAGTTAGTGACTCTTCCTGTTACGCGCGCAACTCCGCCGTCAACTGCATCAATAACTGCTGAAAATGCAAAAAGCGCGATTGCAGCTGGAAGATGTTGGTAATAGAGAGCAGCGAAGCCGAAGATTGCCGGGACTATTGAAAGCACGGTCCATGCGTTTGGAGAAAGAGGAATGCGCGCGAGCGCTATGCCAAGTTTTATGCTTATTTTTTCCGCCAATTCAGGAAAGCTTGCTTTCATCATGGACTCACCTTTCGCGCTCGCCTTTTATAAATTCTTCCACCATCCTGCGCGCAGTGTCGTCTGGATATTGAACCGCTGGATGCTTCATAAAGTAGGAAGAAGGAGAATAGAGAACGCCCCCTATTCCGCGGTCGAGCGCGAGCTTTACGCACCGTATTGCATCAACCATTATGCCTGCAGAATTTGGTGAATCTTCTACGTCAAGGCGCGCATCTAAGACAACGGGTACATCGCCGAATTTTTTGCCTTCTATGCGCAGGAAGCACACCTTTTTGTCCTTCATCCACGGAACGTAGTCGCTTGGCCCGATGTGTATGTCGTCTGGAGGAAGAGGAATAGGCATCTGTGATTGAACTGCTTCGGTTTTGCTTATCTTTTTTGACTCGAGCCTTTGGCGTTCGAGCATGTTCAGAAAATCAGTGTTGCCTCCAACATTAAGCTGGTACATGTGGGTTATTTTTACGCCTCGGTCTACGAAGAGCTTTGTTAGAACTCGGTGCGTAATCGTAGCTCCAACCTGCGCTTTTATATCGTCTCCGCAGATTGGAATTTTTTTCTCCTTGAATTTGTTTCCCCATTTTTCATCAGAAGCAATGAAAACAGGCATTGCGTTTATGAGTGCGCAGTTTGCATCCAGGCATTCTTGCGCGTAGAAGCGGACTGCCTGTTCAGAGCCCACTGGAAGGTAATTTATTGCAAGCTCGGCACCTGAATCTTGAAGAAGCTTGGCCACATTCACGGGCTTCTGGTTTGGATCTACAAGAAACATTTCCCGCGTGGTTTCCGCAATTCCGTCAAGAACTGGGCCTTTCTGTACATTTACTCCGATTTCAGGAACATTAGAAAATTTTATGGTGCAGTTCGGCTCAGCAAAAATTGCCTTGCTTACATCAGTTCCTACTTTGCGTTTGTCAATATCTATGGCCGCAACGATTTCAATGTCGCTTATCTTGTAGCCGCCCATTACATTGTGCATTAAACCAGGAGTTGATGGAGAATTTCCATCTACTTTTTTGTAGTACTCAAAACCCTGCACGAGAGAGCTCGCACAGTTTCCAACGCCAATTATGGCAATTTTAATTTTTCCCATGTACTCACCAACAAAGCTAAAAAATGCTTACTATTTAAAACCTGGATAAATATTTAAAATGCATATATATTTAAGGGTATCTTTCGAAAGAAAAACATGGCAGACGAACCTTCGCCGATGATGCGCCTTAAGCGGACTACAGAAGCAGGCAATTTGTGGCTTTATGTACTTTCGCTCGTGAGCAAAAATAAGGTATACGCATACGGACTGCGAGACGAGATTAACAAGAAATTTGGCTGGCGCCCTGGATTGATTACGAGCTACATAGTGCTTTACAAGCTGGAGAGCGAAGGGCTCATTGCTTCTGAATTTGAGGGGAGAAGAAAGTATTACACGATTACGCAGAAGGGAAAAGACACATTAAGCGAGGCAAAAGAATACCTGAAGAAGCTTGCTTCGAAGCTATAAATTCTTGAAAATTTTGCGAAGCAGCTTCGCAAGCGGCCCGGCTTCATCTGTCGAGGGCTCGCGCACATCTTCTTGGTCAAAACAATGAGCACATAGAGAAGCGCGTCTTCCCTGCGAGAAAACAGTGCGCACTTCCCGCTTGCAGCGCGAACAGCTTACGCGAATGCCTCCTCCTCCGCCACCGCGCCTATAGCAAGTTAAGCAGATTGGTCTCCCTTTGTATAGATGGGGTTTTTGATCGCTAATTGGCGCTCCACATATCTGGCAGGTTGTTTCTTCGATGTGCTTTTGTTCTTCCTTTAAACATTTAGGGCACAATGAAACTCCGAATTTTCTGCTGCTTTCTTGAGGAGTTATGCGCAGGCCGCATTTTCCGCAGATTTCGGTTTTTGATTCTGAAGAGGTGCGAGACTTCATGGCGTTTAGACACGTGCAGCACAGTTTGTAGCCTGCGAAGTAGTTGGCTTCCCATTCTTTTATTTGCGCGCCGCATCTATTGCAGTATGAATCCATAATATCACATTCGTTTTATCGGTTTGTGCGAAAGCGAGCGGAATGCGTTGTCTGAAGTTTCAACCTGTTCATCAACGAGTAAAAGTATGCGTTTTGCATCTTTATCGTCAATGTGCTCTATCACGAGTTCGTAGTTGGGGCCTCCGCGCGTATCGACCATGAGTGTTTGGGTGCTGAAAATTATGTCAAAAAAAGTTCTCTTGATTGTTATGGTGTGCATGTTTGCAAGCGGAACTACTGTTCTGCGCCTGCTTAAGATGCCTGTAATTTTTATGATATCTCGGTCGGTTAGTTCATATTTCGTGAGCCGGCACTGGAGCACGCGGATTGCATAGAAAACCATTGCGAGAACAATGAAAAAGAAGGCAGTTGAAAGCGCTAGTTCGGCACGGATTAGTTCAAGAGAGTAGAGAACTGCAAGAATCGTGAACACGAGAAGCAAGAGCAAAATGACTGGAATTCGGTAGTACCGCGTCGGAGGATTTAGAGAGAGGACTACTTTCATAATATCAGGTGAGTATTAACTGTCACGGCGTGTTTATAATGTTTTTGGAGGCGTAAATAATGTTACGTGGGAAGACATGAATTGCTCGCAGTAATCGCACTATGTTTGCTTATGCTGGGGGAAGCTTCTGCAGCCGCAATTTTATATAGCGAGAAGGTAAGCGGATTTGAAGTGCTCCCAAACTGCAATGCAAAGAGCGTGGAGTTTGCTTGCACAAATCCAAGCGATACAATAAGACTACGCGACGGAACATCCTGCACCTACGAAGGAGGAAGCAGGAACTATTTGGCTTCTTCTGTTTCGTTTGGTTTTCAGCTCGCGAGTGCGCGAGACGCAGTTTTGAGCATATCGATGCAGAATTGCTATGATACGCCAGATGTGGTTGGAGAAGTAAATGGAAGATGCACGGTCACGTTTGGCAATAACTGCCGCAACAGCTGCAATAATGGGATGGGAACTGCTTCTGCAGAAGTAAGCAGCAACTGCCTAAATGCTGGCGCTAATAGTGTGGTCCTTAAGGCGAGTACGGGCTGGGTTTTTATTGCACAGGGAACCAGCGGGTGCCCCACGAGCAGTTGCTTGAGTTCTCAGATATTTGCAAGAGTAAGCGTGAAAGACACGGAAAGAAGTGCGCAGGCAAACGGGGGCATTGAAAGCACTGATGAAGAAAATACAGTGTATAAATTTGGGTTTCAACAAATATACGCAAATTCGAATATTTCGTGCTCAATTCCAGCAAATGCGCAGGATGCAAGAATTGAAAAAAGCAGCGGAGAAACTGTTGCATGCACATCTTCCTCTCCTGCGTGCGCATTCGAAAATGGAAAGCTGAGCGCGCTCAATCAAGGAAATTTCAGCCTGCTATTTTCTTTTCCTTCAGTAAAAATTGAGGCGAACTTTTCAGACAACGAGTATGGAGCTTATTTTGCGGGAGACGCGATTGCACTGAAGTTGAAGGCGCGTGTTGGAGGGGCTGCTGCCTCAAGCTATGCAATAAGCGCACTCGGAATAGGAAGCTGCACCACGAATACGAGCGGCGAGTGCGCGATTGGGTTTACTGCTGGAAATGAACTTGGAACGAAAGAGATTGTTATTGAGGCGAAAAAAGATGATGTTGGAAGTTTTGGAAGAAAAAACGCAAGCTATGAGGTTGAAGATAAAAACGTGAACGTGATTGAAACTGAAAGTTCTGCTGAGAATACGACTACAATTTCGTTTGTGATAAATAATTCTGTGCATGAGGCATACAATGAAACGATTAATTTCACGCTCGAAGAGGATTATGAAGGAGAGTTAAAGGTTTATAACGCAAGCGAAAACATAAGCTTTGAGGTTGTAGGCAACGTCGTGAAATTCGGCGCGTACTGCCACTCCTACTTAAGCTGTTCGTATTTTGCAGACTATCGCGCAAAGGGAGTGGAGACGAACGTGCTCGGAGTTGAAGTTGAAAAAATCGAGATTGAGGTCGGGGAGAGATTGGCTGGAAAACTGCGTGTGAATTTTACCAATAGAAATCCGAAGCGAGCTAAGAGCGCGCTCTTTGGAATGGAAGAATACGAAGGATGGGAGATTGCTGGTGGAAATGAGGCGCTGAATCTTTCTGCGAACGAAAGCAGAATTAAGGAGTTTGCTGTTTCGCGCAGTGCTGTTTATGAGAAGATTTTTTCGGCAAAGCAGGAAGGAGAAAAAGCAAGCTATGAGGCAGTTATTGCGGTATCTGAAAACGAGTTTGTTCCGAAAATGACGGTGCGCTACTGCATCCCTGAGCAGAGATTGGCGAACTGGAGCAGAAGAATTGGAGAAGCGCAGGCATCAGTTGATGGAAGCGCAACAGATGTTAGTTTTATTGGCGCATGTATTGTTGTTGGAACTCAGCATACGCTCTCGAGCCTGCATGAAGGCGAGCATGTTTTTCTGCTGAATTACGACGTGAATTTGAGCGCAGAAATGGAGGCGGAAGAGGCAATTGAAATTGTGCAGAATGCTACGCAAAATGGGAGCGATGAAAGCATTGGCAACGAAGCTGAAGCAGATCAAATTGGAATGGATACAGGCACTGCAGATGCAACAAATACAACTACAGCAACTGAGACTGCAATAAAAGACGTTGAAATTATAGCTCCAAAAACTGCGCAGATGAATCAAAAGCAGATGATTGCAGTTCTTGAGAATGGGAGCGCGGCGAGCGGAAGCGCAAGCTTGATTTCCCCAAGCGGGAGAAAATTTGAAGCTGAAGTGAATGAAGGAGCGCTTGAGTTTGAGTTTGACGAGGATGGAACCTGGATGATTGAATACGAAGGAGCAAAAAATAGTGTGTTTGTTGTTGCTGAAAGCGAGGGGAAACCAGGAAAAGAAGAGGAAATTGGGGGCGCGGCGGAAGGAGTAACAAGTGGAATTAGTGGAACGGGAAGTGAAGAGATCATAAGTAGTGAAGCTCCCCAAAACTACGGCTGGCTGTTGTGCCTGCCATTCTTAATTCCAATCCCTGTGCTGGGGTACTTTGTTTATGAGTATCTGAAAAAGCGGGGCGTGAGCGTAACGAAGAAGTATGATGAAAAAGAAGTGGTTATTGAGATTGAAAATGAAGGAGAAGATGTTGAAAACGTGCGAGTGGTTGATTTGGCGCCAGAAGGCGCGAAGCTGAAGCTCCCAAAAGGAACAAGCGCAAAGGAGACAATAATTGGAACTGTGTTGAAGTGGAATATTGCGGAGCTGAAGAAAGGGGAAAAAAAGGAATTTAAGTATGGGATGAAAATTGGAAAGAAGGAGAGATTAAGGGGGGTAGAAGTGCGCTATGTAAAAAGTGGAAATGAAGTTGTGATTAATGCAGAGGCAGAAATTAGTCGCAGGCAAGCTCAGTGAGAATTTCCTGAATGTGCGTATAGTCAGATATGCGCTGGCGCTCATCGAGGATATGAATTTCAATGTTCTTCCTTGCGTCTAATGCTGCTATGAAGTTCTCGGAAATAGGATCGCATAGGAAGGTGTTTAGTTTTTCTATGTAGATGTCTAGCAGCTCCTGATTTGATTGGAATTTATGAAGTAGATGCACAGATAATTCATGGGTCTGTGCTGCTTCTTTTAGCATTTCGAGAGGTATTAAACAGCTTACGCAGAATTTCTTTTTTTCTTCACGTGTAATGTGGGGCTCTACGTAGAGTATATGGTTGCTGCATGCATTGCCATCTCCAAAATTAAATGAAAGTATAATCTTGCTGAAGCGGTGGGATTCTATTACTTCAGTTACATGAATTCCTGTTTTTATCATTTTTGAAGAAACAGGAGGACCGCGTATGTAGCGCGTATCGTTTATCATTCCTGCAGTGTTTCTAAGGTCCCAAACGCGCGCTACAATATCTTGAAGGAAAACGTCATGTGGGATTTTTGAAGCACCCATGCGGGCATGTACATTTTTCAGAAAATGTGCACCCATATCAAAATCATCTATGTCATGCAAGAGCTTCTTTTTCTGTCCCATTAGAAATGCAAGAGTAGATGGATGGAATTCACTGACATAATGATTTGAAGTATATGGGACTATAAAGAAGCGCTCAAAATCGTGATTATCCTTGTCTGCAATCAGAGATGAAATTGCCTCTTTGAGTGTTGTTAAAATCTCTTTTTTGCTCGCTTCTGCAGATAATGGAGCTGCAATGAACACGGTTTGTCCTTCATTAATAAGCAGAAAATCCATGTCCAGCGGACTTGCGCCCGGAAGCCTCACATTATAACCTGTTTCTTTATTATAAATAATTAAGGGAAGATTAAGTCTGTTTAATTTTTTGAAAAGAGCCATGTTTGGCCTTGCATGCAAACCTTTGCCACCTTGTTCTTTACGTTTCAGGACAATTCCGAATATGAGACAGTTTTTAAGCTCCGTTTTGAGCGTTTGGGAGGAAGCTTCTGAAAGTGCGAGGCTTTCAAGGATTTTCTGGTTGAAGGGGTTTAAAGCACTGTCTCCATCTATCTGTTTACCATTAGGCTTAACGTGGTTTGGGGGGGTTTTTCCCGGGTTATGTGGTGTCTTCTGGTGGTGAGTCATATCAATCCTCGTATAATGATAAGTGATAAGTCGCCTGTGTATGTATTATGGTTTTCAGGCTATTTAAACCTTTGGAATGAGAATAGTAGTACTACGGGGAAAAATATGGCAAATACTGAAAAAGTGCGTTTTGGGCCTGCTGGAATTCCTCTCGGATGCACGGGAGGGACTGCCGACGGAGTTCGCTATGCCAGCAAGCTTGGCTTGGAAGCCATGGAAGTCGAGTTTGTGCGCGGAGTAAAAATGGGCGCAGAGCAGGCGCGCGAAGTAGGAAAGGCTGCTCTAGAGAGCAATATTTCGCTGAGCGCTCATTGCCCTTACTGGATAAACTGCTGCCCAAAAGAGAAAGAGAAAATTGAGACTACAATAAGGAATATACTTGCAACTGCGCGCGCAATGGAGGTTATGGGCGGCGGAGTAATTGTTTTTCATCCTGGTTTTTATATGGGAAGAAGCCCCGAAGTTTGCATGAAAATGGCGAAGGAAACGCTTGAAAGCGCGCTCGAGATAATGAAACAGGAAAAGCTGGCGCGCGTCATTTTGGGCCCTGAAAGCACAGGCAAAATAAGCCAGCTGGGCACACTTGAGGAAGTGGTAGAGCTTGCGGCTTCGCTCGAGAAGACTAAACCAGTTATTGATTTTGCGCATGTTCACGGAAGGAACAACGGATGTATACGCAGGAAAGGGGATTACGCGCGCATTTTTGATGTTATGGAGAAGGAGCTTGGGAGGAAGGCAGTTGAAAATATTCACACTCATTTTACGGAGATAGAGTATAACAAGAACGGCGAGAGATACCACTTGGAATTGGGGGCAAAAAACTCGCCGCCTTTTGAGCCGCTTGCAGAGCTCGTTGCAGAACAAGGTTATGGCGGAACGCTGATATGCGAGAGCCCGCTTCTTGAACAGGATGCACAGAAGATGAAGCAGATTTATAAGCGGGCGTTAGCAAAAAGGAAATAGGGGTTACGTTATGGAAAAGAAACTTGTTGGAAAGATAACGCACTG
>JBDROI010000005.1:0-2363 GCA_043810245.1 Microcaldota archaeon | reverse complement strand
AATAATTGGAACTGTGTTGAAGTGGAATATTGCGGAGCTGAAGAAAGGGGAAAAAAAGGAATTTAAGTATGGGATGAAAATTGGAAAGAAGGAGAGATTAAGGGGGGTAGAAGTGCGCTATGTAAAAAGTGGAAATGAATTTGTGATTAATGCAGAGGCAGATATTAGTCGCAGCCAAGTTCGGTAAAAATTTCTATTACGTGTTTATAGTCTTTTACGTTCTGGCGCTCATCAAGAAGATGGATTTCGATGTTCTTTCGGGCCTCTAGCGCTGCGTTGAAATTTTCATAAACTGGATCGCATAGGAAGAAGTTGAGTTTGTCTATGTATTCTTCCAGTAGCGCTCTGTTTTCTTCAAACTTGTGGAGCAGATGGGTGGATAACTCATGCTTCTGTGCGGCTTCTTTTAGTGCTTCCAGCGGGATTAAACAACTGACGCAGAACTTCTTTTTGTCCTCACGCGTAAGATGAGGCTCAACATAGAAGAGGTGGTTGCTGCAATCGTCATCTCCAAAGTTGAATGAAAATATGATTTTGCTGAACTGCGTTGATTCGGACGAATCATGTACATGAATGCCTGTTTTTATCATTTTTGAAGAAACAGGAGGACCGCGTATGTAGCGCGTATCGTTTATCATTCCTGCAATGTTTCTAAGCTCCCAAACTCGCTCTACTATGTCCTGCATAAAAATATCGTGCGGAATCTTTGAAGCGCCCATCGAATAGTGCATGGTTTTTAAGAAATCTGCACCCAAGTCGAAATCACGTATTTCGTGGAGTAGTTTTTTCTTTTGCTCCTTGAGGAATTCGAGAGTATTTGGGTGAAAAATAGTTACGTAATGATTTGATGTACGCGGAATTATGAAGAAGCGCTTGAAGTCTTTGTTGTCTTTATCATCAATTAGCGTAGAGATAGTCTCTTCAAGTTTTTTTAAGAGTTCTTTTTCGCTAGTGTCGGCAGGTATTGGAACGGATATGAAGAAAGTTTCGCCTGGATTTACGAATAAAAAGTCCATGTCGAGTATGCTTGCTTCTGGAAATTTTACACTGTGGCTGTTTTTTTCTTTGTAGATTAGGAGAGGTAGTTTAAGAGCAGAAAGTTTTCTGAATAGGGCTGCGTTTGGCCTTGAATGCATTCCTTTGCCGCCTTCTTCCTTTGTTTTCATTGCGATTCCAAAAGTTATGTTGTTTTTAAACTCCTCACCTAGCACGCCAGCAGGCGTTTTTGAAAGCTCAAGGCTATCCAGAATGGGCCGGTTTAGCATAGTTGAATCGCTTTTTGGCTTTCTTTGGCCAGCTAAGTCTGCGGCGGGAGTCTTCCCCTTGATCGGTGGTGTCTTCTGGTTGTGAGTCATATCAATCCTCGTATAATGATAAATGATAAGTCGCCTGTGTATGTATTATGGCTTTCAGGCTATTTAAACCTTTGGAATGAGAATAGTATTGCTACGAGGAAGAATATGACAAATACTGAAAAAGTGCGTTTTGGACCGGCTGGAATCCCTCTTGGATGCATAGGAGGGACCGCCGACGGAGTTCGCTATGTCGGCAAGCTTGACTTAGAAGCTATGGAAGTCGAATTTGTGCGCGGAGTAAAAATGGGCGCAGAGCAGGCGCGCGAAGTCGGAAAAGCCGCGCTGGAAAGCAACGTTTCACTGAGCGCCCATTGCCCGTACTGGATAAACTGCTGCCCAAAAGAGAAGGAGAAGATTGAGACTACAATAAGGAATATACTTGCAACTGCGCGCGCAATTGAAGCTATGGGCGGCGGAGTAATTGTCTTTCATCCTGGTTTTTATATGGGCAGAGACCCGAAAACGTGCATGAGAATGGCGAAGGAAACGCTTGAGAAAGCGCTTGAGATAATGAAGCAGGAAAAGCTGGCGCGCGTCATTTTGGGCCCTGAAAGCACAGGCAAAATAAGCCAGCTGGGCACACTTGAGGAAGTAGTAGAGCTTGCGGCTTCGCTCGAGCGCACCAAGCCAGTTGTTGATTTTGCGCATGTTCATGGAAGGAACAACGGATGCATACGCAAGAAAGGAGATTATGCGCGCATTTTTGATGTTATGGAAAAGGAGCTTGGAAGAAAAGCGGTTGAAAATATTCATGCCCATTTTACCGAGATAGAATATAACAAGAACGGCGAGAGATACCACTTGGAATTGGGGGCGAAAAACTCGCCGCCTTTTGAGCCGCTTGCAGAGCTGATTGCGGAGCAGGGCTATGGCGGAACGCTGATATGCGAGAGCCCGCTTCTTGAACAGGATGCACAGAAGATGAAGCAGATTTATAAGCGGGCGTTAGCAAAAAGGAAATAGGGGTTACGTTATGGAAAAGAAACTTGTTGGAAAGATAACGCACTG
>JBDROI010000004.1:0-5026 GCA_043810245.1 Microcaldota archaeon | reverse complement strand
TTGTCATGCCTTCCTTAGTTTTCACGTTTACGAAAGCCGCGCGCTTCAGCTTTACTTTGCTTGCGCCGCCTCTTCCGCGCACGAGCTTTCGGTTTTCATCCTCAGTCGTAGAAACCTTGCTAGCAGTAAATGGACCGCCCGCATCTGAAAGTCTCTTGTGCCTCGCGCTCGATATTTTTCCGCCGCTTCCTGACGTTTTTGAAGTTGATCTTCCATGCTGCATACAAAACCACCTGTTTTAAATATTTCATTTGGATAACAAAACCCATGCAGAAAATAACTGTGCTTGGGTTGAAAACGGAATTCAAAAGTCCTGAGGAGCTCGTTAATTCAGCGCGCGCACTTGGACGCGAGCATAAGGTTATGGTTCAGGTTCTAAACCCGCATTGCGTCCTCTCGGCACCGCACATATACTTTTCCTGCTTTCATGCTTTTAAAGCTTTTGGCGAGGAAAGAGGGATAGCGAAAACCATTGAGAATGAGGTGCTTGCGCGAGTAGCGTGTACAACAAAGCTCGAGAAGGCGCTTGAGATAGCTGGAGTGAAAAATGCGAAACGCGTAATTCTCGTCGTAGGAAGCGAAGGGAAGCTTGCGCGCGAAATTGCCCAAAAGCTGGGTAAGGAAGCACCAGAACTTTTGGAGCGAACAAAAGAGAAGGAAGAACGCGTTTCAAAGCTCTTTGGAATTAAGAAGAGCACTAGTTTTAGCTTGGAAGATGCTTTGCTCGAGAAGATTGCAATGTTGGGAACAATAGGTTAGGTACTAATTAGTGTTTAGATTCCCGAGATTAAGAAATGCCCGAGCAGTGCGCCTACGAGTGCGCAGATTATGTTTGTTGTAGACTTGTTGCCTATTCCGCGCGCCTCGAGAATTCCTACAATGCTGTCAGCAAAATTGCCGGCAAATCCGACGAGAGCAATTATGAGAACCTCTGGAAAAGTATAGTTGGGGTAAAGAATCATTGCCGCGATTCCGATGAGTGCGGCTCCGTTGAATGCCATGAGCGAACCCAAAAAGCTGATTGCTCCCGAGGTTCCTGGAGCTACTTTTTTGAAGGATATGAGCGAAGTAGGTTTGCCTCCAAGAGTGCCGATTTCAGAGGCGAATTTGTCTGAAGCAGCAGCTGCCACTGCGCCGATGTATGCGCCATGCGCATTTGGGATGAAGGGGATGAGTGCGATGCAAAGAACAGGAACTATTCCATTTGCTATTACATTCTGCCAGCTTCGCTCGTGCTCGTAGACTCCGAGTTCGGTTTTCCTCTGCTTCTGGTATTTAGTTACGAGAACTCCAAGAAAGAGAAACGCTAGAAGGAGAAGCAAATAGGGAAAGGCGCGCGCTCCGCTGAGCAGAATAACAGCTATCCCGATTGCAAGAGTTGCAAGCACTCCTTCAACGTCAAGCAGTAATATCTTCATGGTTTTACCTTTTTTCCTGCTTCTTTATAAATACTGAGGAGAGCAAGCCGAGCACGAGTGCATACCAGAAAGTCGGTATTCTTGAAATGATTGCCCAGCTTATTGCAAGCTCGCGCGGAACTCCAATGAGCGTGAAAAGGAAAGCAACTGAAAGTTCTGTTGAGCCTATTCCTCCTGGCAAGAAGGAAATGAGGCCTATGAGAACCGAGAATGCAAGGAAGCCAAGGATGAGTGCAAACTGCGAGGCAAAACCATGAATTCCGTAGTCTGCGAGCGAAACGCCCACAGAAGTAAGAATGGCGTAGATTGCAAGCGAATCGATTGCCCAAATTGCAAGGGAAATTATGAAAACCGGAAGAAACGAGCGCTTAAGTTTTAAGCCGAGAAACATTGTCTGCGCGTTCTCTCGAAAGTTGGGGGCAAAGCGCTTCACTAAGTTGAGTACAAACTGCTCGAGCGTGGAGTTGTTGGAAGCGAGAATGAAGATGAAAGTTGCGAGTGCGAAGAGCGCAATTGGGAGAAGTAAGTAGGACGCCGGGAGAAATAAGAAGACTAGAGTTGAGTAGAAGAGAACGGCGAGCATGTCTCCAAGGCGCTCAAGCGCTACGGTTGGAAGCGAGGAGGAGAGGGTAGTGCTGTGGGTTGACTTGAGAATTATCGATTTTGCGGGCTCGGAAAGCTTTCCCGGAGCGAGGTTGCTGAGCGCTAAACCGAAGAACTGGATTGGAAGCAGCTCGCGGAAAGTGATTGGCTGGACTTCTTTGAGAAGAATCTGCCAGCGGAAGACGCGCGCAAGCATGCTGAAGCTCATGAACACGAGCGAGAGAAGCACGAACTCAGGTTTTGCGTGCGAAAGGTAAGCAAGAAGCTGAGCAGGATTCCCGTAGGCAAGGAGAAGAGCAAGAAGAAGAATGCTGATTGAAACTAGTATTACTTTTGTTTTGTCAACCAATGTTAACGCCTCTTAAAGCCTATTCCTTTAACGCTTATTACCTTTTCGTCTTCGTTTACTGAGAAGCGCGCATTTGTCAACTGCTCGATTACGCGCATGTTTGTGCGCGCGTGCTCGGTGATTTCCGAAGTTTTGAATTCGGATTTGCCTTCTGCGAGCGCAGAGTAGAGAAGAAGTTGGTCGCATGCGTGCTTGTCAACTGATGCCTTGGAAGAAAGCTCGCTTTCGAGAGAGCGCACAGCTTCTTCGGCAATTTTCTCAGCTGGAACCCCTAGTTTGGCAAGAGCAGAAGCTCCTAAAATGGAGTTTTTGGTTTTGGCCCAAAGAGTGAGCGCTGCTCCTGGAGAAGAAGCTCCACTGGAGTTGATTGCAATGTCTGCATTTGGAAAATGTTTAAGAGTAGTTTCGCGCATGCGTTCCACGACGTGCTTTGGAAGCAAGGAATAGCAGGCAGCTCCTTCAATAGTTTCAAGCGCGCCCTGCTCAACAAGCAAAATGGGTTTGAGCAAGTTAAGAGGCTCAACGCGTACTTTCAGTACTCCTTGACCTTTGGGATACCAGCCCAAGCGAGTGATTTCAAAAGAAGCGCGAGCGCCAGTTTTTTCAAGAAGAGGTAGAAAAACCCGCTTTAGGTAATCGGTAGTTGGAGCCCAGGCAACGTGAGTTCCGCCTATAAGTTCGAGCGAAGTTGATTGCTTGGAGAAAAGAAGGGGAGGAAGAAGCGCTTGGAAAAGAAGGGAAGTTGAACCAGCAGTTCCTATATCAAAGCGCAGGGCTTCGCTCTTCAGCCTGCGAGGAGAAAACTCAAGCGTTTGGGAGCCTTTTTCAGCCCCGTTTACCTCGGCACTGAAGAGCTTTGCAAGAGCTAGAATTCCTGCAAGGTGCTGAGCTTGAATTCCTGGATTGGGGCGCGAAGAACGAATGTTTGCTATGCGCACGGATTTTTGAAGCACGCAGGCGAGGGAAAGAGCAGTTCTTAGAATCTGCCCTCCTCCTTCTTTGCCGTCTATTTCAGCTACTGTTGCAACCATAAGAACACATTAAGAATAAAAATAAGAAGGTTAATTATTCTATCCATAGCACTAACATAGAATAAGTTGTGGGAGCTGGCTTGACTTGAGCAAGTAAGAACGCTCAAGCTAGGAAAAGTAAAAATGAGGCCAGCGCGAAACGCGCTGGCAAGGCGACCAGTTTTGTCTGCCCGAAGGCAGCTCCAGAAAACGAGTATAAAAGCAACATATTATGAAACTAGGCGGTATATAAAGCTTTCGTTCTTTCGAGATAATTTACGAGGTGGAACAGTGGAAAAGCAGGAAACGGTTGAGCAGATGAAAACACGTCTTAAGGAGCTCTTTTCAAAGGAAAACGGACTGCGAGCCCAAGGCTATTCCATCGTCAACAGACGAAGAAGCAAGCAGGTTCAGCTCAAAGCGCTTAAAACAGTAGTTGGGAGCAGTGCTCCGGTGAGCGTTGGAAGAGCACGCAGAAACCTCGAAGATTTGGAGTTCAAGATTGCAACTGAAGCATATACTCCTAAGAAGGAAAAGGAGCTCATAAAACACGTAAAGAATGCAGAGAAAAAGCTTGAGGAAGTCAAGCAGCAGGCAAAGATGCAGAGAAAAGTAGGTTTTGTCGACGGAGATGTAAGAAAGCTGGATGAAGAGCTCAAGAAGGTTGAAGTAGAATTAATGAAGGTTGAGAATGAGATTAAGACGTTGAAAATAGAGTTGAATAAGAGAACATTTGATGAGCGGATGAAGGAAAGAAGGAAGCAAAGGAGACGGGAGGATGAAGAAAATCGGAAGCTGGAGATTAAACAGCTTGGGATAAACACTGAGAAGATAGATAGGACTGTTTCAATGAGCGATATCTGCGTGATCAAGAAGAAGGGAGAAGAGAAGGCATGAAAGCCCAACTTATTGATGTAGATTATATTACAAAAGGGGGCCAAGCAGTAATACGCCTGGTTATGAAGAGAAAGCGTTTTTTCAGGGTTTATGATTATGGGTTTGAGCCTTATTTTTATGTCGGTGCAGTTGATTTGAAGAAGGCAGAAAAGGAGCTTGGAGAAATAACTGCTCTCGAAGGAAACCGCGAAATAGGAGTTAAACGAATTGAAACTGTTAAGCGCGAGCTTTTCGGAGAGGAGAAAGAGCTTCTTAGAGTTTTCTGCTGGCATCCTTCTCACGTTCCGCTTCTGCGAGAAAGAGTGAGGGGAATTGGAACTGCTTACGAAGACGACATTCCGTTTGCTCGGCGCTATATGATAGATAAGGAATTGGAGCCTTTTGCTCTCGTTGATTTTGAGCGCGAGGGAAAAAGAATTGTGGAAATTCGCGGAATGGAAAGCGCCCCTGTGAAACTTAACTCATTCTGCTTTGATATAGAAACGTATAATCCAGGGGGAGAGCCGAATGCGCAGAAAGACCCTGCAATTATGATAAGCTATGCAACCAGCGACGGCGAGAGCGGAGTGTTAACGTATAAGAAGATAAAGCGCAAGTTCGTGAAGTTTTACGACGGAGAGCGTGCGATGATTGACGGCTTCTGCTCGCTTCTCAAGGAAAAAGATGCTGAGCTTATTCTTGGCTATAATAGCGCACAGTTCGACCTTCCTTACTTGAAGAAGCGCGCTGAAGTAAACGGAACAAAGCTG
>JBDROI010000003.1:0-7751 GCA_043810245.1 Microcaldota archaeon | reverse complement strand
TGGAAATGACACAACTGCAGACGCGCTCAAGAAGATTGAGCTGGAAAACTATGCAACGAGCAATGCGCTTCTAAAAATACAGAAGGGCGGCTCAATGGACATCATAAAGAGCCCAGCATTGTTCCAGTTCGCATTTGACGGAATAGCATTGGGAGATGCAGACTACAGCACGTTGTCAATCAGCGTTCCAAGCTACGATACCTTCACGATATCGAACGCAACCTCTGGAACTGATTGCGGAACGACTATGTCGGTCAGCAGCCCCAAGTTACTGTTATTCCAGTCTGGCTTGAGCACTCCATTCGCGCTAGGAAGCAGCGGATACACTGGAAACACTTTCTACTATGATATAGAAGGAAAGGGACAGATTGCAGCAGGTACGCCAACAACAACTGTATTGAGCACCACAGGAAACAGAACTTGGACTCCAGACCCACTAAGTATAAACGGAAGCGCAGCAGCAAAGCCAATGACCGTAACAGTAGCGGGAATTGGAGCAGCTGGTGAAACGCTGAGCGGAGTTGCAACCTTTGCGGAAGGAGCTTCAAGCGCAAACGTAACTTCACCTGCAAACTTCACATACATCACCGGAGTAACGCAGGTTGGAGGCGCATCAAACCAGAAGTTCCAAATCTGGGGCAACCCTGGAGCGCTTGAAATCATCAACGCAACTAACACACTTGACTCGTTCTTAGGTGGAGCGAACATAACAACGTTCACCACGAGCAGTCTAGCCAGCCCAGGTTACGTGAACATCAGCTTAAACACAACTGATGACTTGAACGTAACATTGACTGTTTGGGGTACCAATGCAAGCAATGAAGAAGTTGCTGTCAACTACACTATATACAACAGCACTGCATGGGTTACGAGCAGCACAATCTTCAAAACAATAACGAAGATTTCAAACGTATCTATGAATGATACTGCTGTGGCCGCAACAACTGTGGTAAACATAACTTCGTTCCAGAACCAGAGCGCTGTGTACAACATTGCCAACTTCACGACTGTAGACGTGAACCGTGTGTACTACCAGCCAAGCGGAGTAACTGGTTGTTACTATGTGTTGAGCAACACAGTTACGTTTGACCCAGGCGACAGCAGCCCGCAGCCAATTACGATTGCTGCTGGCAGAGCCGCAACACACAACGTCAACGTAACAATCCGTGAAAATGCTGGAAGCAGCTCAAGCGGAGGAACTGCCTACGACTACCTCACACTCCTGTTGAACAATGCAACAGGCTCAACGTATGCGTTTGCGAGCACCACAAGTGCAAACTACTCGTACGCAACTGGCGAGGAAACGAATGTAACAGTTGACGAAGGTTTCATAACAGAACGTGGAACTCAGTTCGTGGCTGTGGACAGCTCAATCGCAAGCTTGAGTGTTCCGAAAAAGGTTGCAGAGGCACAGTACTACGTAAAGAGCACTGGCGCAGTGACAAGCGGAGCAACTACTGTAACTCTTGCAGAAGGCGAGCAGACCTCGCTTACAGGAGGAATAGTAATAAAGGCATCAAGCATCACTGAGACAGTGGGCAGCTGCACAGCAAGCGGCACAAGCGGTGCGTGCACAGTTGACATGACCCCAGTTTCAGCGACGTTGTCAAGCGGAACTGCAAGCGTAAAAGACGCAACCTACTATGCAGTCAGCGACCTTGTCGTACTTGACAAGGACTCAAGCGCTGCAAACGTAATTGCAGTTGGAGGACCTCTCGTGAACACAGTCACGAAGCAGGCGCTTGGAGAGAACGCGCTCTTCAGTGAAGCTGGAACCAAAGTCGTGCAGAAGTTCGGCAATGTAATAGTAGTTGCCGGTACAACTGCAGCTGACACAACTGCTGCGGCAGACGAATTCGTTGCTGAGCTGGCGAAAAACCAGTAAGGAACGAGTTTGAAAGCTTGGCGTGCAAGATGATGCACGCCGTCTTTTAATTTTTCTTTTCTCTTTTTATTTTCTCATGGACCCAGCGCGAGCTGGAGAATTAGAAGTTAAGCTGCTTGTGTTGCTTAGGTTCTTGTTCGCGCATTACTCGCTTTATTTATACCTTAGTATTGCGCCTATTCCGTAAAAACCAGCAAGAAACTGGCTTCCTTCAACCGTTTCAGTGGAAACCATTTCTATTTTAGTATTTGACTTCTCAGCTAGCTCAATAAGTTCGTCAACAAGCGCGAGCTCCGAATCAACTTTCATCCTGGCTCCGCATTTGCACGCCAAGTCTACTGCTTCGCGTGCAATCTTTTCCTCCTTTGCATTGCACTGCGGGCAAACGTAGGCAATTCGCTTTAAATCAAGCCCTTCAGAAACAAGAAGCATGTCTACCTTGTTGGCAAGAAGCGCTTCCTTTACGTCCTGCGCGCCATAGGTTGCAAGCCCGCCTTTCACTGCCTCTTTCATGAACTCGTCTATGAGCTTCTTCTCTTTTACTGCTTCCTGCTCTGCGATGATTTCAGTTGATTTGGATTTGAGCTCTTCAACTCCATATTCTTCAGTATAGCCCGTGTCAACACTTCCAAGAACCTTAAGCTGATAGTTAAACGGCTTTGTTTTCAGAAAGTTTTCCTTTGCGGGCCCTGGGCCGCCTACAATTACGCCTTTAACGGGAGGATTTAGAAACGCGGCGTCCATGGATTCGCCAATTCGCTGGTAGTATTTGTCTATGCCTTCTTCCACCAAGCGTTGATATCTTCGCGCGCTTTGCCCTCCTTTGTGAACTTTTGAGTGCGCAGTTGAGTTGAGCTTGCGAACGATGCGGGTCAGCGTGCCTTTTAGAATTGCGAGTGTTGCTTCTCTTCCGTCCATTACAACCAAACCATATGAATCCTTTGCTTCAATCATGCCTTCCAAAGGTTCTAGGAAAAAGGCGGAATCACAGCGGTATGTTTGAATGTTTAGAGGTTCGTGGGGCACGAGAGAGAAAAGCTGGATATCCGGTCTTCCTTCGGTTTTGGATATGTTGCCTGCAAATATAGCTATTCCGGTTTCCGGCGGTTTCCTGAACATTTTTAAGTATTGAAGAATCTTTTCCAGGGCGCCCAAAACATTGTTGCGCGTCTGCTTTGATTTTATATTTGCCGCTTGGCCATATTCGCTCTTGAGCTTGTTGCTCATTTCCGCGATAGGGTAGCCGGGGGAGATATAAACGGAAATCAGCTCAGTTCCACTACCGTGAATTGCGCTTAGCTCGCGCAGGCGTTTTTTCAGTTCGTATTTTAGCTTGCCTTGTTCACCCATAAAACTCACCGCACAGTTTGCGGAATAAGGAGCGTAACTGCTAGATTAACTTCGCTCCTACGTATGATTGGAGCGCTTTGGGTATTTTAACGCTTCCATCCTTCTGCTGAAAGTTTTCAAGAATTGCTACGACGGTTCTTCCTACTGCAATTCCGGAAGCGTTCAATGTATGCACAAAAGCAGGCTTTCCCTTTTCCCAGTAACGTATACTCGCTCGCCTCGCTTGGAATTCCAAGCAGTTGCTGCAAGAAGAAATTTCTCGGTACTCGTTCTGCGAAGGCAGCCAGACTTCCAAATCGTAGGTTTTAGCAGAAGCAAAACCCAAATCGCCGGTACATAGCTCAACTACGCGGTACGGAAGCTCGAGCTTTTTGAGAACATCTTCTGCGTCGTTGGTTATCTTTTCGAGCATTTTTTCGGAATCTGTTGGTTTGCAGATGATAACGAGCTCTACTTTGTTGAACTGATGCTGGCGGATTATTCCTTTGATATCTTTTCCATAAGCTCCTGCCTCGCGCCTAAAGCAGGGAGTATGGGCACAGTAAAGAATTGGAAGCTTGCTTTCCTCGAGCATCTCATTCGCGTGCATGTTTACCAGAGGCACTTCTGCAGTTGGAATTGGGTAGAGCTTGTCTTTTTCACAGCAGTAGAGCTCTTCTGCGAATTTTGGCAGTTGCCCGCTGCCCAGCATTGTTTTCTCGTTCACGAGCGCTGGAGGAAGAAGCTCAAGATAGCCTTTTTTCACGTGCATGTCCAGCATGAATGAAATGAGAGCGCGCTCCAGTTTCGCGGCTTTGCCAACCATGACTGCAAAGCGCGAGCCCGCGAGTTTTGAACCTCTTTCGAAGTCTATTAATCCGCGTTCTTTTGCAAGCTCCCAGTGCGGTTTTACCTCGAACTTGGGTGTTTTTGGCTTGCCTTTTGTTCGCGCAACGACATTCTTGCTTGAGTCTGCGCCAATAGGCGTTGAAGCAAGCGGAATGTTTGGAATTTCGAGCAGAAGGGAGTCAAGCTTTTTCTTAATTTCCTCTTCGCGTACGCTTGCCTCTGAAACTTTTTTTGGAAGCTCTTTTATTTCGAGAATTTTTTCGCTTGCATCTTTTCCCTGTTTTTTGAGCTGGGCGATTTCAACAGTAAGCTTATTGTGCTGTGCGCGAACCTGCTCTGCGTCCTGCTTGACATTTCTCCATTCAACATCGAGCTTTAGGAGTTCGTCTAGCGGGAACGCGCTTGCTCTGTCTTTGAGCGCTTTGCGAAGAATTTCCGGCTGCTCGCGAATTAGTTTTAGGTCAATCATGGAAACACTTACTTCTTTAAATGATACAAAAGCTCACTGCGCGCCTGCTCAACTTGGGAGCGCGCTACATCTTGCTTCTTTCTAAAGTTTGGAAGAAGCGAGTTTGAGAAACGGAGCGGAAGCGTTGCCTCGTAGATTTCGTTCATAGAGTCGAAATGCTGTTCCGCGCGCTTCTTGTTTCCGTGCTTCAGCTCCTCGAGCATCTCCCGTCTCAGCTCGCCTACGCAGTCCATCAAGCCGGTGAGGTAAACTTCAAAAGGAACTTTCAGCTCGAGATGAGTTGGAAACGACGCATCGTTTATGAGCGAGTAGAAAAGCCTTGCTTCCACGTATTCCTGAAGCGACTGGGCAATTAGATTTTTGAAGCCAGTTGAGAGCGCATCTATTTTCTGCTTGAAGCTTTCAACTTCAGCGAGCTTCTTCTTTGCTTCTCCCAGCTCTTTCGAGTGCATGCACTTGATTGAAACCGAGCACGCGCGCACGAGTTCGCGCGTGAGCTTGAGAAGCTCGTCTTGGGCATTCTCGCGCTCCTCGAGGGATTTCACTGCTTTCTTGATTCCGAGATGGAGCGCGCTGAATTTCTTAGATGAAGCCATATATAGGTTTAAAAAGAGTAAGAATAAATACGTTATGAACAAAGGTGATTGGTTATGATAGTTCTATCTCTCGGTGGAAGCACCATAAACCCTGGGAAACCTGATGTAAGCTATATTCGAAAGCTTGCTTCTCTTCTTGTAAAATTAAACAAGCGCGAGCCCATTGCTATCGTCGTTGGCGGAGGAAGCGTTGCGCGCGATTACGCAAAGGCTGCGCGGGAGCTTGGAGCAAACGAATTCCTGGCTGACGAAACTGCTGTAATTTCAACTCACCAGAATGCAATGCTTCTCGTGTGCGCGTTGGGTGAAAGCGCTTATCCGCGGGTTCCGCGCGATTTTGAGCAGGCTGCTGAAGCTGCCCTTTTGGGCAAAATAGTTGTTATGGGCGGAACGATACCTGGAATTACTACTGACGGAGATTCTGCGCTTCTTGCCGAGAAATTAGGTGCGAGAAGACTCGTGAACATAAGCAATGTTTCAGGAATCTTTGACAGCGACCCGAGAAAGAACAAGAACGCGAAGAAGCTGGCGAGAATGGACTTCGCGCAGTTAATTGAGCTTGCAAACTGCTCAGACGATAGAAAGGCAGGCACAAACTTTGTTTTTGACCTGTTTGCGTGCAAAATCATCGCGCGCTCGAGGATAGAAACCCACTTTGTGAGCGGAAAGGAGCTCAACGAGGTGGAGAAGGCAATTAAGGGAGAGAAGCATGGAGGGAGCATCGTCGGAGAGTAGAGGGAAAACTGCTATTAATAAATAGGGCAAAAGACATAAGATAAAGGGGATGAATATGGGAGGAGCATACAAAGAAGCACCAAAAGCACCTGCTGCGATGGTATTAGGCGGGAAAGAGATAACTTACGAAGGGATAATGGAAAGAGCAAAGATTCTTAGGGAAGAGGCTAAAGAAACCACATTTGGTCTTCGTGCTGATGCATTAATTAAACTCGCAGGAATTTTAGAAAACGCAGCTGAAGCAAGAAGAAGAGTGGTAAGCGGAGAGACAGTGGTAGACGACAAGACAGGGGAAATGTGGAAGAAAGCTATTGATTACGCGGATTATGAACTGCATATTAAAAGTGCATTTGAAGACCTGATGCGCATTGACAGAGTGCTCAATGTAATTCCGGATAAAACAACTAAAACGGAAAAACCATTAGGGGAGATTGAGAGCATAGAGGGGGAAAGAAGCACGGAATTAAGGAAGGAGAAACAGCTAGCGTACCTTGAAAAACAAGTGCAATGCGAAACAATTGCAAAAACATTCACTGAAGTAGAAAATGCAGGCATACGCGCAGATTTTATTGCTGCTGCAGAAGAGTACAAAAAGGCCGCCAATGCAACTTCGCAGGAAGAAGTGGAAGCTGCAGCAAAGAACGCCAGCCGATTTGAAGAAAAGGCAAAAAAGAGGATAACCGGAAAAGAGGAGGAAGTAGAACGCCTTAAAATGGACCTTAAATCGCAGGAAGACAAGGTTGCGGGCTATGGAAAGCAGATAGGCGAATTAAGCCGGATTATTGACGATTATTCAAGTTCAAAAAAGGCAGATGAAACGAGAATTGGAGAGCTTACTGCTAAAGTTGGAGACGTGGAAGCTAAATTGAATAATGAGAGAGCAAACACATCTAGATTGGGAATGGAGCTGGAAGCAGCAAAGGCAAATGGAGGAGTTAGCAGCAAGGAATACTCGGAACTAAAGAACAGATATGATGCACTAACTGCTTCGGCTAATGAAGCTTCTAAAAAACTGAATGAACTTGGCAGAGAAAAGAATGCGCTTGCTGAAGAAGTAAAAAAAATGAGATTAGATAAAGAACAGCTGACTGCGCAGGTTAGCGCGCTTTCAGAAGGAATTAGAAAGAAAACCCAGGACATCGCGGATTTAACTGAAAAACTTAAAAAAGTAGAGGAAGATGCGAGTAAGGTTGCTGAGTTGAAGGCAGAATTAGATAAAAAAGGACAGGCGCTGAAGGCTGCCGAAGAAAGCATGAAGCTGCTAGACGAAAAAGTTAAAGGAGCAGGCAAAAAGGAGAAGGAATTGTCGGATTTAAAACGTGATCTTGATACGGCGAAAAAGGAGATATTAACGGGTAATAATGAGCTTGAAAAAGCCGAAAAAGAATTAGATAAAGCAGTAGAAAGAGCGGAAAAGGCAGAGAAGGAGTTTGCAGAAGCACAGAAGAAAATAGGTAAAATGGAGGAAGAAGGCGGCAAAGCGGGAAAAATTGTCGAAAAAGCCAAGGAGAAAGCAAAGACGATTCTTGAAGATGCAGAAGATGAAAGAAAAAGAAAGGAGCAGGAACTTGCAGAAAAACAAAAAGAACTTGATATTGCAAAAAAGGAAGTTGATAAACTCAAAAAAGAGCAGGAAAAGAAACTGGATGAAGCAGACAAAAACCTGGCTAAGGCTAAAAAAGAGGGCGAAGCACGCTTAAAAGAGATGGAAGCAAAAACAGCCGAAATAGCTACTGAAAACTCAAGGCTTGCTAAAGAAATAGAAGCAAAAAAACAGGAGCTGGCGCTATTAAATAAAGATGTTGACAGCCTTAAAAATGAAAAGACGCGGATTATGGCAGATTTGGAAGGAATTCGAATTGAGAAGAACACGCGCGTAAATGAGATG
>JBDROI010000002.1:0-6461 GCA_043810245.1 Microcaldota archaeon | reverse complement strand
GCAAAGGCACAGGAACATGTAACTACGCATATGGCTAGCGAAGTTTCTCGCGAAACTGTTCAGAGGCAGAAGAATAAATGGGAGGAAGACGCAGAAAAAGAGAACGAAGAAACAATAAGAAAGTTACGAGAAAAACTTGCGAAGCAACAAAAGAGAGAGAGCAACCCTTAAAGGAAAAAGCAAGATGAATAGATAGGCTGCAGAAGGCATCTGACTTGGAAGCAGGTAAGAAAGTTGGAACATTGATGGAGCAGTATGAACAGATGAGAGTAAATGGAGCAGCTAGTTCTTTCTCGCCAGGTAAAGGATGCAATTCAGGATAGATTGACTGCTGATGTTCACTTCCGCGGAGGCGAATTGCTGCCGCACAGAGCGCAGGAGGCGCAGGCTGCAGCAGGACACTTGCTTGCAAGCAGTGCAGATGAAGATGCATACTCAGTGGTCAATTCACTTAAGAGGGAGTGGGCATTTGTTCCAGGATTCAAAACTGTGGAAGTTGCTAAGAAATTGGGAGCATATGCTGCAAACATAGGGACTAAAACGCATGATTATACGAGTGCGCACTTGAAAGGAGGAGAGGAGCTCATTACTTTCCAAAGAGAAAAACAAGTAGAAAGAGAAAGAAAACAGGAAGCAAAGAGACTGCAGAAGGAACGCGAAGCAGATGAAAAGAGACTGCAGAGAGAGCAGAAAGAGCAGAGAAAACGCTGGGAGAGAGAAGCTAGAGAGCGAACTATAGAAAGAGACCGCAGGACGGAGTAAAGGCACGTCAAACTCATTCCAAAATTTTATAAGGATGCGCATTCTTATTCTAGTTAGTAGAATAATAGTAGGATAGAGGTAGGAGTTATAAGCGGGAGTTGTTTTATGAAAAAATCAGTGCGCGTGCTCGCAATTATTGCAGTTGTTTCCGTGCTTGTTCTTGCCCTCGTTTGCGCGGGCTGTTTGCAGAAGCCGAGTGCTCCGATCACTACTGTGAAGCTCGATATTAAGGGGGAGGAGGTAGTGGCAAGCGATTGCGCGTGCATGGAATGCACATATACGCTGAAGGAGAAGATAGCAGGGTTGTTCAGCTTTAAGCCCATTTCAATCGCAGGCGCGGAATGCGCGTTTACTGTGTGCGATATGGAAAGCGTGGCGAAAGTGCTCGAAGGCGGAAAAGAGCCGGGTTTGAGGTACTTTTTCGTTGGGCAGGGAGGCACATTCTACGAGTTTTTTGAGGCGCAGAAATACTGCGGAAACCACCTCGAAGTTGCAGTGAAATGGGTTGCGAGAACTGATGGAACCGAGCCTTATCTGCCCGCGAGAACGCAGGCAAGCTGCATGCTCGAGCAGGATGTTATTCCAATGTATTTGTATTATACGGAAGGCAAGGCAATTTCTGCTGAAAGAATAGGAGAGCTTGCAAAGAGATTGAAGGGAGTTGGGCCTACATTTGTTGCTCCGGAAGTAAATTTTGGGAAGAATGATGTTCCGATGGTTAGGGAGCAGGTTTTTGCTGTTAAACGAGAATGCGCAAACTGCATGGTGGTTGTTGTTCCAAAAGACGGTGAAGCGCTTGAAGAACTGCTTAAGGATTCGGCTACGCTGGCAAAGGTTGACGTGATTGGGACAGGGGTTCTCTTTAATGAAGATAAATATGCGTGCGAGCCGTTGCTGGTGGTTCCTGCAATTATCGACGATTCAAAGAAAATGCTTGAAAGCTATGGCAAACCTACTTTTGTAGTTTTCTACGGAGGCGCTGAAACCACAAGTTTTGCAGGCAATTGCAAGTGGACGAATGAGAAGGTTGCACAGGCATATAACGAGATGTTTGCCAATACCGGCCCGCTTACTCTTTCAGGAGTAATTGGAATGGCGCACGTAAGCTGGGTGGACAAACAGCTACCGATTGAGATTCAAAAGGATGAAACACAGTGGGGGCTGACTACAGCTGAAGAAGCGCAGAAACAGCCCCAGTTTAACGTTCTTTTTGGAAACTGTGTGGACTACTACGAAAACAAGAACAAGGTGCCAATAATATTTCCAAGCCAAGGAGGAAGCGCGAAAAAATGCGTAGGCGCCTCGAGTATGGGAATGCTTGAAAAAACGAAGGATGAAGGCGTTTTTGACCTGAGCAAGTATGACCAGGTAGTTGAACCGAAACAGCTTCAGTTCAAGTGCGATTCGTGCTTAGGGGGAAAATATAATGTGCCTGCAAGTTATGAGAAAGATGTCCTTTATGATTCATGCTCAGTTCAGGAAGACAGAATTCAGACTGCTTCCGAGAAATGCGATTTGGATCCGTTGATGGTGCGCGCAATTGCAATTCAGGAGAGCGGATTGGACGAATGCAAAATAAGCTATGCGCCAATAAGCAGTGATAACTGCAATGCGTTGAATTTGATGAGCATAACGGACCCGCGCGGAATATGCCCGAGCTCAAGAACTTCCGAGGTAGAAATGAGATTCGATTCAACGGCTGGAAAATGCGTTGAGCAGAAGCAGGCCTCGGATTCAACTGCATGGAGCACTTGGGAGCAATGCAAGCCCTGCGGCTATGGATTGATGCAGTCAAAATGGATGCCTGGAAGCCAGTATGGAGTTTACAAGAGCTTCAATCCGTTCGATGCAACGCAAAGTTTGGATGAGGCAACTGATGAGCTCTGCTCGCTTCAGGATAAGATGGAGGATTTTGCAATAAGCAAGGGAATTGTTGCGTCGAACTGGCGCGAGAAAGAAAGCAAGGAAGACGCGCACGCAATTGCCCAGCTTACTGTTCTTGCTTATTATTTAGGGGAAAATGATGCAGGAGCAGAAGCGTATAATGCATGGCTCAAGCAGAAAGAATGCACAAAGCCTGCGGGAGATTATCTGCATGACTGGGTGTACTGCACGGATAGGGATAAGAATGGAGATTTTGAAACGTGCTGCGACGGAACTGAAGCTGGGAGAACTTTTGCGCCTAATGCAAACCCGCCTGCGTGCGCGCTTGTTTCTGCGTGCTGCAACCAGAACAAGGACTGCTGCGGAAACGGAAACTTTGCAGACTATGTGGGAAAATGCACTGCGGCAAACGAGAACCCTGCGGTTTTGAGCGTGCTTGCAACGTATAATAGTCTGCTGGACAAATGCCCGAATGACTGCGAAGAAGGAGTCGGCTTGAATCCAGATTTGCCGGGCACGTGCCCGTATGAGAGCATACTTTCAGTAGTTGTTGACTGCAAAGCAAGCGGCCTTGTGTTGGATGGAGGAGTCTGCGATGCAGATAGGGGAAGCGTAAGTAGGAAGGAGTGCGGAGGCGCATTCTGCGCAGCGCGCCCGAACACGTGCCCTGAGTATTTGGGGAAGAATGTAATCTCGCACTACAGCGACGGAGTTGATATTTATCCAGGAGGAGCGGGAACAGGTTTATTGGTCAAAGCAGTAGAAGCAGGAACAATTGTTAGCAATAAGTTCACTGCAGGCGCTGGAAATGAAGTAGTTGTAAAAGGAACTGAATGCACGTATTACTATAGAAACTTGGCCAAGTCTGCGGATGATGCAAAGGACGGCGCGCTTGCTGGGATGCTTGTTTCAAAAGGGGATGTGATAGGAACTATTGGAACCAGCGGTTATGTTCACTTGACGGTGAAGAAGACAGTTAACAGCGAGGAAAAATACGTGAACCCAACGGGAGTATGCACTTCTTTTAAGAGCTCTTAGTAAGACTGGTGGAAATAAAAAAACGCCAGGGACGAGATTTGTTCAAACGAAGTGTTTAGTTTTGGAATGAAACACTTTTACTAAAAGGGTTTCTTGAACTCGCAATCCCCGTAAGGGGAACCAGATTTCTTTATCAAGAGTTTTCTTGATTAAACCTCGGTTTCTTAATTGACTTTCTTTCCTAAAGAAAGTCACTCAAGTCTGGCGCATTACCAGATTCTGCCACCCTGGCGTATGGATAGAATTGCGCTCTTTAGATTTAAATAGCAATCGCTTAAGAGCTAAAGCTCAAGCAACTAAAAAAACAGAAAGAGACTGAAAGAAAAAACCTAAAAGAAAATGCGCCTTACTCCAGACTAATTTCAATATGTACTGTGTCTGGAACTTTCACGCGCATAATTTGCCTCAGGGTGCGCTCATCGCCTCCGACATCAATAATTCGCTTGTGGATTTTCATCTCCCAAGTTTCGTATGTGTCGGACCCGTCGCCGCATGGTGTTCTTCTTGTCGTTACTTTCAATCGTTTGGTAGGCAGAGGTATGGGTCCGCTGATAGGTACGCCAGTGCTCTGCGTTATCTGCTTTATTTGGCTGCAGACTTCGTCCAGTTCTTTGGGGTCTTTGCCCACGAGTTTGATTCTTGCTTTGCCCATTTTTGCACCCTAAGAAGGTTCTCACCTAAGATGAGAAACCGAAAAAAACAAAAATAAAGAGACTAGGCTACTACCTTCGGAGTTATGTCAAGCACGACTCCAGCTGCAACAGTCTGTCCCATATCTCGCACCGCGAATCTTCCAAGCTGCGGGAACTCTTGGAACTTTTCCACGACTACTGCGCGAAGCGGCTTAATCTTTACGATTGCCACGTCACCAGTCTTAATGAAGTCGGGGTTCTTCTGAGTAACCTGCCCAGTCTTGGGGTCTCTCTTTTCGAGTATTTCAACAATGCTGCATGCAACCTGCGTTGTGTGGATGTGGAACACGGGTGTGTAGCCTTTTGAAATTGCAGTCGGGTGTTCGAGAACTACAAGTTGTGCTGTGAAGGTTTCCGCAACTGTTGGCGGGCTGTCGACAGGTCCTGCGACTTCTCCTCTCTTCACGTCTTTCTTGTCAACTCCTTTTACGTTGAATCCGACGTTGTCTCCAGGGCCAGCTTGCGTCATTGCCTGGTGGTGCATTTCAATTGACTTTACTTCTCCCTTTGCTCCAGAAGGCATGAAAACTACGCTCATGCCTGACTTTAGAATACCGGTTTCAACTCTTCCAACTGGAACAGTTCCGTGACCGGTAATCGTAAGAACGTCTTGGATTGGTAGCCTTAGTGGCTTGTCGATTGGCTTCTTTGGAACAAAAAGCGTGTCGAGCACTTCAACCAAGCAAGGCCCAGTATACCATGGAGTCTTGTCAGTTGTTCTTTTGGCAATGTTCGCGCCGTCGTATGCCGACATGGGGATGAAGTTTATTCCCTCAACCTTGTAGCCGATGTTTTTAAGAAGCACTGAGAGCTGTGATTTTATTTCGTCGTATTTCACGCGGTCGTAGTTTACTGCATCCATCTTGTTTACTGCAACTACGAGCTGCTGGATACCGAGCACTTTTGCAAGGAAAGCATGCTCTTTTGTTTGTGGCTGAATTCCTTCCTTTGCAGAGCAAACGAGAACTGCCGCGTCTGCCTGTGAAGCTCCGGTAATCATGTTCTTAATGAAGTCCCTGTGTCCCGGAGCGTCAATTATCGTAAAGTAGTACTTCGAAGTTTGGAAGTCTTTGTGAGCAATGTCTATCGTCAAACCTCTCTCTCGCTCCTCTTTAAGTTCGTCCATTGCAAACGCAAATTCGAAAGTTGCCTTTCCGACTTTGTCTGCTTCTTCCTTGAGTCTTCGCAAATCCTGCTCGCTCAAAGCGCCTGTTTCATAGAGCAAGCGACCCACTGAGGTAGATTTCCCGTGGTCAACGTGTCCGATGAAAACCAAGTTTAGATGTTCTTTCGTAGCCATTAAAAGCACCTCCAAATATAAACTTCAGATTTATTCAGCCTTTTCTCGAATGCCCGCTCGCTTAAAATGCATGCAGGTTCGAAGTAGTTTATAGTTAATGTAGACTTGTCTTTTTAAATGTTTCGTGGCAGGAGCTTCGAGGGAAGCAGATTGAGCAAGAGCGCATTATTGGGATGTAGCATATTGGGGAATAAGTTGCTTTTATTAATATAGGTGTAGAAAATAACGCAGGCCATTTGTTTACCTCGGAAAAAAGCGAAGGTATTTAAAGGCGAAAAGAGACAAATTAAACAGTGGATATCGTGGAAAAACGAGCGCTTTGCATAGCAGTGGCAATTTTAGTTCTGCTTCTCTTTAACTTAGGTTGCATAGGAGTTCCAAGCGGAAAAGAAAACCAGTCGCTTATTCTTGGGGCGCTTGTTGATGAACCGCAAGTAAATGGAACTAATGAAACGAACCAAAGCTTAGTTTATTCTCCGCCCGTGCTTATTGAAAAGGGCGAAAAATATGAGAAATATCAGAATTACGACGGTTCGAACACACTGGTTATCTATCCGCAGGCGAAAAATTATCAATTAGATAACGGAAGCTATGAACCAATTGATTTGAGCGTCCAAACTGTTTCAAAAACAGGTTTTGCGAAGGGAGTTGAAAAAAATAAGTTCAAATCGTATTTCGGGACGTACGCAAGAGACGACGTGCAGTTTGAAATTGCTGGAAAAAATGTAAAATATTCTCCAGATGGCGCGGCAAGAGTTGAGGGAACAGCAAATGGAAATGAGATT
>JBDROI010000001.1:0-2723 GCA_043810245.1 Microcaldota archaeon | reverse complement strand
GCGCGAACTTTCTCGAGAAACTGCTTGTTCTCCTCGAACCTGTCGAGCTTCTGGTTCTTCTCCTTCTTCTGGGCGCTCTTGCGCGCAAGCGAGGTTTCTACTGAAACGTCTAGGAAGAAAGTTAGGTTGGGAGTTATTAGCTCAAGCTCGCGTTGGATTGAAGTTGCCCGCTCGAGCTTGAAGCCGTTTGCTGATTGATAGGCAGCAGTTGAAGAGATATAGCGGTCACAAATGACGGCTTCGCCGTTTTCGAGCGCGCGCTTCATCGTTTCTTGATCTTTGAGCATGTCCCCTGCGTACATTAGGAACTGCGCGCGCACGTCGAGCTCGCTCTTCTTTTCTAGGAATTCCCCCAAAACCTTGCCAAAAACGCTTCCGCTGTAGTCTGGGTAGGAGTATACTGTACATTTCTTTCCTTTTTCTTCCAGATACTGCCTTAGAAGCTCAACCTGCGTGCGTTTCCCTGCACCGTCTATTCCTTCAAAAGCAATAAGCAAGCCGTTCATAGGGATAATTTCGGGGCAAAAGCTTTTATAGAATGGCTCGAAAAATGAAGGGTATGAAGAAGAAGACGAAGTTCATTCTCGTAGTTCTTTTGCTCGCTTTGTGCGCTTCTGTCTCTTTTGCTTACTGCGATTCTTCAATTGCTGAGATAAAGGACGTTAGAATTGGGAGAGTTACATATACGCCTGGGGAAACAGTAAATGCGAGCTTTGTTGTGCGCGCGCTTTCTGAACCAGTTGGAGACGCGAATCTCCGCCTGCGTGTTTACTACCAAGATGGCTATCGCGAACCTGCTTCTGGAAAGAACATTGTTTGGGAGAAAAATTTGGAAGAAATTAATCTTGCAGGCGGTGTTGAAAAGAAAATGGAAACTGCTTGGAAGATACCAAGTTCTGCGGCAAATGGGAACTATGTAATTGCGCTTGAACTTTACTCAGGAGAGCGCCTGCTCGCACAGGGATTAAACTCGATTGAAGTGCGCGGAAGCATGGAAAAAACTATGAAATTTGATAGAAGCGCAGTGAAGGCAAATAACGAAGTAATTTCACTTGCTTCCCCGTATATCTGCACTTCAAAAGGATGCTCGTTTACATTTGCGCTTCAAAATGGAAATGAACCTGGCGATGTGGAAGTAAGCTACGCTCTTTTCCTTGGAAATGAGTACAAACATGAACGCATAAGAAGCATGGCAAGCGAGGGATATCTTGAAAATGGAACGAAATTGTATACTGCTTTTGGAAATGCTGAACAGCTTGCGCGCACCGACACAATTAAGCTTGAAGTAAATGAAACGCGCGAGCTGGGGTTTGGAACTACTGAGTTGATGCCGGGCTATTATTTGGTAAAAGTAATTGCGAAAAAAAGCGGAGAAATGAGCGTGCTTGAAGTGCCCGTTTATGTTGCTGGAATTGAAGGAAAAGTTTATGGAAGCAACATAGCAGGTTTCCCAATTGCAAACGGAGCAAACGCAACTGCTTATGCATGCGTTGATGCAGCTGCAAAAGAAGGAGGGAGTATTCGCGTGAAAGTAAGCGCGGCTGGAGAAATAATTGCGGAGCAGATTTTCAGGAAGAAGGCGCCCGAACTTGCGTTCATGAGCGCGGAGAAGGTGAAGTATGCGCGCGTTCTTTCTTATGTTTACGGAAAAGACGGAAGCCTGATTGATGCGGATATGGTTCTGCTTGACTACTCGAAGTTTGAAACGCGAAAACTTGCAAGCGTTAGTATTACGCCGAGATTCGACGGAATATACTACAGCGTTTCAGTGAAGAATGGAATGGGAGAAGAGGAGGAAGGTGTTGCAAGCATTTATTTGATGAATGAAAATGGCGGGATAATGGACGTAAAGCCGGCAGTCAAGTTTCTGGGCGAGTATTACGGCAAATACGAGGTTAAAGATGGAGTTTACAATATTACGATTACGGAAGGAACAACGAACACAATTCACTCTGAGCTCGTAGTTATTGGAGAGCCGCCTGCCCCTAAAATCGAGGTAAACGGAAACGGAACGACGCCAACGAACAATGGGAGCACCCCTTCAACTCCAACAACTCCGAAGAAAGAAGGCATTGACCTCATTCAAGTGGCTACAGCAGCAGTAGTTCTCGCGCTCCTCGTAGTAGTTGTTTATTTCTGGCGGGAAGTCCAGAAGCTGCGACGTGAAAAAGGAGGCAGGTTGCTTAGGTAAAAATGCAAAAAATCCATATGGTTTGCAATGGAAACACGTCGGCGGATCCATTGCAAAATTTTGGAAAGCACCGAGAGCTTTCCAAATGTATATAAAGGGGGAAAGGCATATATTATACGGGGAGAGAAACGAGGTAGGAAGCTGGTGTTTGTATGGGCGATGGTGGTGCTTTGAAGCAAAAAAAGAGCGAGGAGCTCGAGAAGGTTAAGGAAGCTGAAAAGCTCACTAAAGCAGGCAATGCGCTGAAAGGGGTTGTGCCTGCAAAAACTGAAGAATCTGATACTAAAACTAAAGAGATGGTTCCTAAAAAGATCGAGCAAGAACGGGCAGAAAAAAGAGAGGGGGAGCTTAAGAGAAAAGAAGAAGAGACAAAGACGCTGGCGCAAGTAACTCAACTTGTAGAGACACTTACTGCTAATTATGAAGCAAAAAAGAATGGATTGATAGAAGCTAAAGAAGCGCTGGAAACCAAAGAGATTGCTCCTTTGGAAGAAAGGTATGATGAGCTTGTGGCAGATATTGAAAAATTAAA